>SPLB01000139.1 GCA_004566265.1 Paracoccaceae bacterium
CATACGATTCTGACGTCGAATACCTCGTCGATCTCAATCACACGGCTGGCGTCGCGCACCGACCGCCCCGAACGCTTCATGGGGTTCCACTTCATGAACCCGGTTCCGGTGATGCAACTGGTCGAGCTGATCCGTGGCATCGCCACGGACGAAGACACTTTCCAGACGTGCCAGAATGTGGTTGAGAAACTGGGAAAAACGGCCGCGAGCGCCGAGGACTTTCCCGCCTTCATCGTAAACCGTATCCTGATGCCAATGATCAACGAGGCCGTCTATACGCTCTATGAAGGGGTGGGTAGCGTGCGCTCCATTGACGAATCGATGAAGCTGGGCGCGAATCATCCAATGGGCCCATTGGAGCTCGCGGACTTTATTGGTCTGGACACCTGTCTTGCGATCATGAACGTACTGCACGATGGGCTGGCGGACACAAAATACCGCCCCTGCCCGCTTTTGACCAAATATGTCGAAGCCGGTTGGCTGGGCCGCAAGACGGAGCGTGGGTTTTACGACTATCGCGGCGATACACCGGTTCCCACCCGCTGATGCAACGTAACGGCGCCTTTGGGGTGCCAATATTTGTTTTGCGCAGTGGCTTGTTATTTCTTGCTGCCCAAGGACAGCGTGTGCTCTCGCAGCCAGGCCATAAAGCCCCGCGGGTTGCTGTGCAGCTGCTCCATCTGTGCATCAGAAAGAACCTCGCCAACAACCGGGGCCTGAGGTTTGTTACAGCTGCGGACGATTTCATGCAGCAGAAGGCCCTGACGCAGAACCGGCGAGACGCGATTGGCGATCTGATACCAGCGCGAATTCGCGCCCGGGAAATACATCGGCACGACCTTAGCCCCGGATCTGCGGATCAGCTGCGCAGTAAACACGTTCCATTCACGCTCGATCGCGGGGCCGAACCAGCTGTCGGATGACATCACAACACCGGAAGGGAACAGCGCTACGACGCCCCCTGCTTTCAGGTGGGCCATGGCCTGGGCGCGCATCTCGACCATCTTTTTCTGAGCCTCAGGGTCATGCGGAAATGGCACAGGAATCATAAAAGAGGTCGCCGCCTCATCCAGGCCGGTCAGCACTGAACGTGTCAGGATGCGGTAGTCCTGACGACGGCAACCAATCAGATCAGCAAAGATCATCCCGTCGACCATGCCGTGCGGGTGATTTGCGACCACAACAACGGGCCCGTCTTCGGGGATCAGGTCAATCTGCTCTTGCGGAGTTTGCAGCTCAATCCCCATGGTATTCAACGCACCCCGCCAGAACTTGTTGCCCCGGTATTCAGAGTTGTTGCGTTCGAACTTACTGACCATTCGCAGGATCGTGAGCTTGCCCGTGCACCATTCGATGGCGCGAATCGCAAGGCCGGTCCACCGGTCGTCGAACGAGTTGGCATAGGTCAACGTCCGGCGATCATAGACCTCTCCGGTTTTGTTCTCTGCGATCCCCGTCGCGATGCCGGTATTCTTGTTATGTGCGGTGTCCGCCACGTCTGACTTCCTGTCCCTGACACTTCCCTAGAGCGGGAAGGATTGCGCCACTTTAGAAACCTTCGCCGAACTTGTCAGCCACCAATGCCTCAAGCGCTTCTGACAGCGGCTCGGCATCGGGACCGTTCGTTTCGACCTGGATTGTGGTGCCATTTGATGCTGCCAGCATCAAGAGCCCCATTATGCTGTCGCCAGACGCGGACATGCCATCCCTAGAGATCTCAGCCGTCGCGTCAAAACCTTCGACCACCTCGACCAGTTTGGCCGACGCGCGGGCATGAAGGCCCTTTTCATTGATGATTTTAAGTGTCTTCTGCGCCATGATTCTTCACGCCCCCTGGGGGCTTATGTTCTGAGAGTTGATGTATTTTCGCCCCGCTTCCATTGCCTGGCGTACGGCATCAGGCACCGGCAAGTGCCGGGACTTTGCCAGTTTAATGAGCATGGGAAGGTTCGCCCCATAAAGGATCCTGCGGTTGGCTGGGCGACAGGCGCGTAGCGACAGGTTCGACGGGCTTCCGCCGAACAGGTCTACAACAACCACAACACCCTGCCCCGTGTCCACCGCATCGGCGGCGGCGCAGATCTCGGCCTGTTTGGCCGCGCGGTCATCGTCAACTGCAATGGACACGGATTTCAACGCGGGTTGCGGGCCCACGACGTGCTCCACGGCAGCACTATATTCATTGGCCAGCCCCCCATGGGCGACAATCACGATTCCGATCAAGCGGGTCTCTCACTTCTGTTGCTGGCTCTGCAGCTCGCGATGCCTAATTGACACCTGCTGGCCGTCTTCCGCAAGGGCTTCTGCCAGTGTTTCTGCAAGTGTGACCGAACGGTGGTGCCCACCCGTACAGCCAAAAGCAATGGAGAAATGCGATTTCCCTTCGGCGCGGTAAGCCGGCAGAAGGCTGCGGGTAAGGTCCAGAACGCGTTTCAAGAAGTCCGCAAATCGCGGGTCCGCACGGACGTACTCTTGTACGGGCTTGTCTTGACCATTGCATGCACGCAGCGCAGGTTCCCAATACGGATTGGCCAGAAAGCGAACGTCAAACACCATATCCGCACTGCGCGGCAACCCGCGTTTATAGGAAAAACTGTGTATCGTTACCGCCAGATCACACCCGCCAGAGGCAAAAATGCGCTCCACCTCTGCCTTCAACTGGTGCACGTTCAATTCAGACGTATCGATTACCACATCCGCTTCTTCCCGGATGGCCCGCATCAGGTCCAGCTCGCGCTTTACGCCCAGCTCCGGGCTTTCAGCCGGGGCCATTGGGTGACGGCGGCGCGTTTCCGAATAGCGGCGCAACAGAACTGCGGCGTCTGCGTCCAGATAGACCGTTGTGAAATCCAGCTCTTTACGCGCCGAAAGCATTGCAATCACATCCAAAAGCGCAGCGGTGGAAAAGTCCCGGTTACGCGGGTCCAATCCAAGCACCATCGGCCGGTCGTGGCCTGCACTGTCGACCAATGCTGCGACAAGCCGCAGCGGGAGATTGTCGATTGCCTCAAAACCGAGATCTTCCAACGCATTGATTGCGGTTGTTCTGCCGGCACCTGAAGGCCCCGTAATCAGAACCAACTGCCTGGCTGCATCAGCGCTGCGGGCGGTGTCGTCACTGTCCGGCATCAGGGTCTATTGCTCCACACTTAAGGTATTGAATTAGGGCGGCAGCAAAGTGCGGCGAGTCCACGCGATGCAAAACGGGCAAGGCACAGCCCAAAAGCTCTGCTTTTTGGTGGCGTGGCAGACGGTCTGTGGCAAGATGGTCAAGGTTAACGATCACGTTAAGTTGCGCCCGTGCCACATAATCTGCCCGCAGGATTCCAACACCGCGCGCTTCGATCAGACCGGCAATGGCTTTTGGGGCTTTGGCAAATAGACAATTTCCCACTCTGGACACCGCGCTTTGGTCATCGGCAACCAACTCAGCGCCGCGTGCCATCAGTTCGAGCGCCAAGACCGATTTTCCAGAACCGGAAGCGCCGCGTATCAGAACACCGCGCCCCGCAAACGAGACACAGGACGCGTGCAGGATCATCTCATCAAGCACAGCTCAGACAGGCAGACCGACAACGAAGCGTGCACCCAGCGGCTCGGACGTAAGGTCCGCTTCAGTGGGGCGAATATTCTCGGCCCAGATCACGCCGCCGTGCGCCTCAATAATCTGTTTTGAGATCGCGAGGCCAAGGCCAGAGTTGTTGCCGAAGTGCTCTTCGGGACGGTGTGAATAAAAGCGGTTGAACACCTTGGTCAAGGCCTGTTCCGGAATGCCCGGACCCGTGTCTTCGACAACGACCAATACACGATTATCGCGGCGACGGGCCCAGACGCGGATCGCATCCCCGTCTTCGCAGAAGGAAATCGCATTGGTGATCAAATTCACAAAGACCTGCGCCAGACGCGCTTCAAGACCATCGATTATGATCGGCTTCTCCGGCATTTCGGTAATGTAATCTATGCCTTTTGCCTGTGCATCTTCGCCCAGAAACTGATTGAGATTGCCTAGCATAGTCAAAAGGTCGAAGTTTTCTTCTTCCTCTTTAACAAGTTCCGCATCCAGCCGTGAAGCATTGGAAATGTCGCTCACCAGCCGGTCAAGACGTCGGACATCGTGTTCGATCACGGTCATCAGTTTTTCGCGCTGGTCGTCGCGCCTGACCATGCGCAAGGTCCCAACCGCCGATTGCAAACTGGCCAGCGGGTTTTTGATTTCATGTGCAACATCAGCTGCGAACTGTTCATTGCTGTCGATCCGGTTGTAGAGCGCTTTCACCATCCCACGCAGCGCGCGGCTCAGGCGACCGATCTCATCGGGGCGGGCTGACAAGTCGGGTATGCGAATGCGGCCCGGCCTCACCTTGGCGGAGTTTTTGTCCCGCCCAAGTTCGGCCGCCTCGGCCAGATCCGCGAGCGGGTTCGCAATTGTAGAGGCAAGAACAAGGCTCAGACCCACCGACACCAGAAGGGTAACAATGAACATCTGCAAGACGCGCTCGCGGTCAGCGCGCACCAAATTGTCAATCTCACCCGAGGGAGAAGTCACAGCCACAACAGCAACCGGCACACCATTCCGTAAAACCGGCGTCGCTGCTGAAAACACTGTTCCCCCCGCCTGATCGAGCACTTCGCCGACTTCAGTGCCGCCAGTGAACGCCCCCTTCACAATTGCACTCAATTCGTCTGGGGTGACACCAGTTTTTGCACCGGACGGTACAGTTTTAGTACCGAACAATGCCCAGACAGAGGCCAGCCCGTCCGAGATCAGGTTAGAATTGCCGCCGGTTTCGTTAAATCGGTTCAACGCATCGCTGCGACGCATACCTTTGACCGTGGCCACCGGCGACAGGGTGGTGTCATAGACAAAGACCTCAATGCCGCCGCGCAGGCTCAGCCCTTCCAGGGTGGCCTTAACACTGACGCCGTCTGCCGCGCCGAAACCGACATCGCCCTCTGCGGGCAACTGCGCTTCAAAAACGTCAGCAATCAGGGTTGCTTCCGTTACCAATGCGCCTGCGCTTTGGCGCACAAGACTTTGACGGGTGGAATCAAGATACAGGATGCCCGTGACCATGATGATCAGCGCAATCAAGTTGAAGA
>SPLB01000021.1 GCA_004566265.1 Paracoccaceae bacterium
CATAGACGGTTCCGCTTGGTCATCGGATGTTTGATCCCATTCGCGTTGCGAAAAGGATGGAGCCGCTTCTTGCATTTTTTCTCCTGCTGGCCGTTTTGATAATATCTTGACGTTGATGCTAAGATCCCGGCCCGGTTCCGCCATCGAACTTTTCGATCGCTTGTAGCCGCTATAACGCGTCCAAGGTTGTGGCTCTGACGCGACGAATTTGTCACATAGTGCTAGCTTCGATCTCAAAGAAAGGATCTTACCACCAAACCGCGGGAGCAAACACATGGTCTTTTGCGCCCAAGCCAAGAGGGAAAACGTGTGGCTTCCCCCCAGTCTGGCCCAAAACTATCCGAAATAACAGAGAGAATGTCAGGATTCGTCTTCTTCGGATGCCACGTCCGCGATGTCGTCGAGGGACACATTGTCCTCATCGTCATCATCATCTAGGACGTCATCGCCCAGATCCATTTCAACGGTATCATCGTCATCGTCCAGAACAACGTCGTCGCCTTCTAGGTTCTCTTTTGACTTAAGGTTTGCTGCATCTTCGGCGTCTGCCTCGATCATGCGCGTCTTGCTGGTGTCAACTTCAACGATCTCGCCCGTATAGGGGCTGACGATTGGATTTTTTTTCAGGTCATAAAAGCGTTTGCCGGTGGTCGGGCAGACGCGTTTCATACCCCATTCTTCCTTGGGCATGGTGGTCCCCTTGAATATAGCTTTGTATAGCGTGAGTCGTATCGACGATTCAGGTGCCTTGCCATATGAAGAAACCACTGTCAAAGCTTTAAGCGCAGGGGGCTGCTTATGTCTGATCATCACTTGCCCGGTGAGCCACCCGTGCCGCTGATTCTGCGACGCTCTGCACGGGCGCGACGGATTTCGTTGCGGATTTCATCGCTCGACGGTCGGGTGACGCTGACACTACCCGGGCGCGTGCCAGAGTCCGAGGCCCTGGCCTTTGCAGAAGAGAAGGCCGACTGGATCCGCGCGCATCTGGTCGATCATGCAGAACTAGCGCCGGTTCGCATCGGTGGCCGATTGCCCATAGAGGGGCAGGAGGTCGACATAGCAGCGGTGGCAGGCCGAGCTGTGCGCCGAGAGGAGGGGCTTATTTTGGTGCCATCCAAAGGCGCGCCCAGGCGGCTGGAGCGGTATTTGCGCGAATTGGCACGGGATCGTCTTGTGGCGGCCTCTGATTTCTATGCTCAACGGTTGGGGCGCTCGTACAGCCGGATCTCGCTGCGAGACACGCGATCGCGCTGGGGGTCGTGCTCAGCGCAGGGGGCATTGATGTATTCGTGGCGGCTGATTCTCGCCCCGCCTACGGTGCTGCGCTATGTGGCCGCCCATGAGGTCGCCCACCTGGCAGAACTTAATCACTCGCGGGCGTTCTGGGAACAGGTAAGGCGTATTCACGGTCCCTATGACATACAGCGGAACTGGTTGCGCACTGCGGGCAATACGCTGCACCGCTACAGGTTTGAAGAGATCGATGAGTCGTAAGCGGGGTCGTGGCAGCGGGGATTGATCTTTCGGCATTTTGTGATCACATATCAATCTATGGAAAAATTCGTCTCTCCGTCTCGGTCCTCCGCTGAAACTTCGGCTTCTGCGCATGAACGTGTCTATCGCGCATTGCGGACGCGGATTATGCATGGAGAGATTGCGCCGGGCGAGGCGTTGACCCTGCGCGGGATTGGTAAGGAATTCGATGTGTCGATGACGCCCGCACGCGAAGCCTTGCGCAGGCTGGTCGCAGAAGGGGCATTGTTCCTGTCGAGCTCAGGGCGCGTGTCAACGCCAGAGCTGACCAATGAGCGCATTGAGGAGCTTGCCGCCCTGCGGGCATTGATCGAGGTTGAACTGGCCTCTCGTGCGCTGCCGCGGGCGCATATGGCGCTGATTGATCGGCTGCAGGCGATCAATGGCGTGGTGGCCGAAATGATCTCCAAACGCGATGCCGTCGGCTATATCCGCACCAATCTGGAGTTTCACCGCACGCTTTATTTGCGGGCACAGGCCCCGGCGATGCTGGCGATGGCAGAAACCGTCTGGCTGCAGCTGGGGCCAACCATGCGGTCGCTCTATGGGCGTCTTGGCCGCACTGAGCCGCCGCATAATCACAAGCTGATCATTGCGGCGCTGAAGGCCGGAGATGAACCGGGCCTGCGTCTTGCTTTACGATCAGATGTGACCCAGGGGCTGAAACTGCTGGCAGCCTAAAGAAAAAGCCCCGGTCCACATCGACCGGGGCTTTTGTCTGTCAGACGGGCGGGGCGTTTAGGCCGCCAGACCTTTGGAGCCCAGGTCCAGAAAGCGCTGACGACGATCTTTGATCAGAGCGTCGCCGTCCTTGCCTTTCATCTCATTCAGCATCTCGGTGATAGCCGCGCGGACAACGCTGTAGGTCGCGGGGATGTCGCGGTGTGCGCCCCCTAAGGGTTCAGGGATCACGCGGTCGGCGACGCCCAGCTGTTCCAGATCCTGCGCAGTCAGGCGCAGCGCTTCGGCGGCTTCGCGCATCTTCTCGGCGTCTTTCCACAGGATCGATGCACAGCCCTCGGGTGAAATCACCGAATAAACAGAGTGTTCGAGCATCGCAACGCGGTTGGCAGTTGCAAAAGCGACGGCGCCGCCAGAGCCCCCTTCGCCGATGATCACAGAAATCAGCGGCACGCCGATCTTCAGGCACATTTCGGTCGAGCGGGCAATTGCCTCGGACTGGCCGCGTTCTTCTGCGCCCTTACCGGGGTAGGCACCGGCGGTGTCGACCAGCGTGATGACAGGCAGTCCAAAACGACCGGCCATTTCCATCAGTCGAATGGCCTTGCGGTAACCTTCGGGGCGCGCCATGCCAAAGTTGTGGTCGATGCGCGATTTGGTGTCATGACCTTTCTCATGCCCAATCACCATGACCGGCTGGTCACCAAAACGCGCCAGACCGCCCATCACCGCGAGGTCATCGGCAAAGTTCCGGTCGCCGGCCAAGGGCGTGTACTCGGTGAACAGCTCGTTGATGTAATCGCGGCAATGCGGACGGTTGGGGTGACGCGCCACCTGGCATTTCCGCCAGGGCGTCAGATCCTTGTAGAGATCCTGAAGAAGCTGCGCCGCTTTGGCGTCCAGCGCGCTTGCTTCGGCCTCGACATCCATTTCTTCATTTGACCGGGCGAGGGCGCGCAGCTCTTCTGCTTTGCCTTCAATTTCAGCCAGGGGTTTCTCGAAATCCAGATACTGGGTCATGCTGTCCCTATTTGTCGCGTCTGACAGCTATATGACCTTAGGTCGCATCAGATGCAACAGTTGGCCGAAAGAGGGTTGACTAGCGAGGGCCGCAATTCCGCAAGATTTGGTAAGCCGGCGCATGTCACACCGGTCCGACGAAACCGAGAGAGGGAAAATGGCACAGTCTTACGAAGCCCGGATGCTGCGGGTGATCGATCATATCCATCACGCACCCGTGGATCAGTTGTCCTTGGATGATTTGGCGGATGTTGCGGCCATGTCGCGGTTCCATTTCCACCGGGTGTTTGTGGCCCTGCGTGGCGAAACCGCCGCGCAAACCGTGCGCCGGATCCGCCTGTTCCAGGCCGCTTGCGCTTTGGTTCAAAGCGACCGCAGCATTGAGCTCATTTCAGCCAATGCAGGCTATGCCAATGTGCCCGCCTTTGCCCGTGCGTTTCGAGTGCAATATGACGTTCCTCCCGGTCGGTTTCGCGAACAGGGGCAGATTCGGCCGATGCCATCCGCCCCCCAAAAAGGAGAGACCAAGATGTTTGATGTTGAAATCAAAGACCTGCCCGTCCGTCGTCTGGCCAGTTTACCTCATAAAGGGGAGTATACAGCCATTGGCCATGCCTTTGAGCGGATTGCGATGATCTGCAGCACGCGGGGGCTTTGGCCGCAGGTCGAAGGGATGCTGGGCATCTACTATGATGACCCGGATGCGGTGGCTGCCGAAGACTTGCGCTCTGCCGCGGCGGTGATCATTAAATCCGATACCCCCTGCGAGGATCCGTTGATTGAAACGGCGGTTCAAGGCGGGCGTTCCGCAGTTCTGTCGTTCAAAGGTCCCTATGCGGGCCTACGCGAGGCTTACCTTTATCTTTATGGGGATTGGCTGGCGCAGTCCGGTGCAGAGCCTCGGGACGAGCCGCCGTATGAGGTCTATCTGAACGACCCCTCTGACACCCCACCCGAGGATCTGTTGACCGAGATCTGTGTGCCCCTGAAGTAACTCTTTTATTTCAGTAAAATGGCGGCCAGAAGCGAGGCTACAAGCATGGCCGCCATTGTCCAGTTGAACAGCCGCAGCCGCAAGGGATTCGTAAGGACCTTGCGAATCTGCAGTCCAAGCACGGTCCATGTGGTGGTCGAAATGCAGCCCATCATCACATAAGTTCCACACACCCAAAGGATTGCGCCAAGACTGCGGTCTGTGGCGTAAAGTGTGATAGCTCCCAGTGCCATGGCCCAAGCTTTGGGGTTGACCCATTGAAATGCGGATGCCTGCAGAAAGGTGAGTGGTTCACCGCCCGCTTTGCCTTCGCCCGGTGCGCCTGCGTTTGCCAGTTTCCACGCCAGCCACAGCATGTAAACCACGCTGGCCACGGTCATGACCACCACAAGCTGTGGGATCAGATCAAATAGCTGCATAACCCCCAAACCCACAGGTAGAATCATGAGCGGAAAGCCCAGCCCCACACCCAGCATGTGAGGAATCGAGCGGCGAAATCCGAAGTTTGCACCAGAGGCCATAAGCATAAGATTATTGGGGCCCGGCGTGATCACCGTGCCAAGGGCAAAGCCCGCAAGGGCGAGGAAGAGTTCGTAAGTCATGACAGGATTTTTGCTGAAGCAGCCATAAATGAAATTGCGTTTTTCACGGATTTGTCTTTATTTTAGCAACTTATGGCGAAGATGGATCGTGTAAACCACCAGATATTGCAAGAGTTGTCTAGCGATGGGCGGATCTCGAACCTCGAACTGGCAGAGCGTGTGGGCCTATCGCCCTCGGCCTGTTTGCGTCGGGTGCAGGATCTTGAGAAATCTGGGGTGATCACCGGCTATCGCGCGGTGCTGGACCGTCAAGCCATGGGAGCCGGGTTCGTAGCCTATATAGGCGTTGGCCTCGGAGAGCACACCAAAGAAGCGCAAGAGGCCTTTGAACGTGCTATGCAGGCCGCGCCCGAAGTGGTGGAGTGCCACAACATCACCGGCCCAATTGAATATCTACTGCGCGTCGAGAGCGCGGATTTACCCAGTTACAAGCAGTTCCACACCGATGTCCTGGGCACCTCGCCGCATGTGACAGCGATCACGACCTATGTGGTTATGGGGTCGCCCAAGGATAAGCGCGCCTGAGGGCCTCTTGGCTGGCCGCGCGAGCAATGGACGCAAAGGTGGCGTCCAGCTCCAATCACATCCAGTTCTGGTCCAGCCGCTTCCACGGAGGGGGAAAAGACGGCGCTTGCCATTTTTTAGCTGAGGTCGGCAGAGCCATCGGCGTGTTCGGTCACGTAAAACCGGATTGGGGCTTCGATCATGGCAGGCGTCGATAGTTCCAGAACGCGGACGGCGTAGACATTGTTGACACCGCCGATCACCCGGTTGTCCGGAGTGCGCGCACCACGGCCACGGGCGACTTCGGTTGGGCCGACCTCGGTCACCACTCCAATTTATGAGACTTCACCGCCGCCTTCAGATCGTCAATCAACTGGGCATAGGACTTGCTGGTTTTGCGGTGCGACCAACCGGGGCGCGGGGTCATCTCCTCCACCTCAACCATGTCGCCCTTAGCGAAAGCAGCGAATGTAAATTGCGCAGGGGGACAAAATACTGCGATGCTCCCCTGCGGATTGTCGATGGTCGCTACACAATCAGCCGCTCTGAGCGATCAATTCGGCTTGGGCGAAGATGACTTCGGCCTGCTTGATCGATGCGATGTCGACCAGACGGCCTTTGTAGACGGTGGCCCCTTCGCCGTTGGCCTTCGCCTGCTCCATCGCAGCCAGGATTTCGCGTGCTTCGGTGACGGCCTGTTCCGATGGGGTGAACACTTGG
>SPLB01000140.1 GCA_004566265.1 Paracoccaceae bacterium
CTTGCAGGTACAGGTCTGGTCTGTGTGTTTGGCGTGCAGGCGATGGTGAATATGGGTGTTGCGGTACGTTTACTGCCGGCCAAAGGCATGACGCTGCCGTTTATAAGCTATGGCGGGTCTTCCCTTATTGCAGGTGGTATTGCGGTGGGGATGCTTCTGGCTTTTACCCGCTCGCGGCCTCAGGGCGAGATCGCTGACTACCTTCGCGGGCGTGGTCGCGGATAAGAAGGGCCCAAGTGATGAAACAGAAACTCCTCCTGATGGCTGCAGGCGGGACCGGGGGGCACATGTTCCCGGCCCAAGCGCTGGCCGAGGCAATGCTGCGCAAGGGCTGGCGGGTGAAGTTGTCGACGGATGCGCGGGGCGCCCGTTACACCGGTGGCTACCCGCATATGACAGAAATCACGCAGGTTCCTTCGGCCACATTCGCCCGTGGAGGGCTGCTTTCCAAAGCAATAGTGGGTCCGAAGATCGCGGCAGGTGTGGCTTCTATGGCCCTGCAGATGCGCAAGGACCGCCCTGATGTGGTGGTGGGCTTTGGTGGATACCCATCGATCCCGGCGCTTACGGCGGCCACGCTTCTTGGGTTGCCGCGGATGATCCACGAACAGAACGGGGTGCTGGGCAAGGTAAATAAGCTGTTTGCCCGCCGCGTCGCGGGGGTGGCCTGTGGCGTCTGGCCCACGGCGTTGCCGGAAGGTTCCGAGGCCGTTCATGTGGGCAACCCGGTGCGGGCCTCCGTGCTGGAACGTGCAGGTGCCGCCTATATCTCGCCGGGTGATTATCCGATGTCGCTTCTTGTGATTGGCGGTAGCCAAGGCGCGCGCATTCTGTCGGATGTGGTGCCTGCCGCAATTGCCGGTTTGCCTGATCACATGCGCGCACACCTGCGAGTTTCCCATCAGGCCCGTGGCGAAGACGAAGCGCGTGTGCGCGCATTCTACGATGAGCATGGGATAGCGGCCGAGGTGAAACCCTTCTTTGACGACGTGCCTGCCCGCGCGAGCGAGGCTCAGCTGATCATTTCACGCTCGGGCGCGTCCTCGGTGGCAGATATTGCCGTCATAGGTCGCCCGTCGATCCTGATCCCCTTTGCGGCCGCTTCGGGGGATCACCAGACCGCCAATGCGCGGGGGTTGGTAGATGCAGGCGGTGCGATATTGGTTCCAGAAAGCGCACTTGACGCCGCAACGCTTACAGAGCAAATCCACATGATCCTGAGTAACCCTCAGGGTGCGACCCAAATGGCCCATGCGGCGCTGTCCGTAGGGATCACAGACGCGACCGACCGTTTGGTCGCGCTGGTTGTTGACCTTGCGGACAACAGCTGATCGACTGGAAAGAGGACAACGAGACAGATGACCCCAGCCACAAAGCTCCCCGGTGACGTTGGCCCGATCCATTTTGTGGGCATTGGCGGCATTGGCATGTCCGGTATTGCCGAGGTGCTGCTCAACCTTGGCTATGTGGTTCAGGGGTCGGATTTGAAATCCACCAAGATTACCCAGCGTTTGGAAAAGCTGGGTGCGACGATCTTTGAAGGTCAGCGGGCGGAAAACCTTGACGATGCCGAGGTCGTGGTTGTTTCTTCGGCGATTAAACCTGGCAACCCAGAGCTGGATGAAGCGCGCCTGAAAGGCCTGCCGGTGGTGCGCCGTGCTGAGATGCTGGCGGAGCTGATGCGCCTAAAGTCCAATATAGCGATCGCCGGCACCCACGGCAAAACGACCACCACCACGATGATGGCGGAGTTGATGGTGCACGGGAAGTTCGACCCGACTGTTGTGAACGGCGGCATTATTCACGCCTATGGTTCCAACGCCCGGATGGGGCAGGGGGAATGGATGGTTGTGGAAGCCGACGAGAGCGACGGCACTTTTAACCGCCTGCCTGCAACCATAGCCATCGTCACAAATATTGATCCCGAGCATATGGAGCACTGGGGCTCGATTGAGAACCTGCGGCAGGGCTTTTATGATTTCGTGTCGAACATTCCGTTCTATGGCATTGCGGTCTGCTGCACCGACCACCCCGAGGTGCAGGCCCTTGTCGGGCGGATCGAAGACCGCCGGGTCTTGACATATGGGCTGAATGCGCAGGCCGATGTCCGTGCGGTGAATCTGAGCTATACCCGGGGTGTCGCACATTTTGACATCCAGCTGCAGGGCGAAGACACGCTGATCGCGGGTTGTACCTTGCCGATGCCCGGCGACCATAATGTATCCAATGCTTTATCTGCGGTTGCCGTTGCGCGTCACCTTGGCATGCGCTCTGCAGAAATTCGTGAAGCACTTGCAAAATTCGGTGGCGTAAATCGTCGCTTTACTAAAGTGGGCGAGGTAAACGGCGTTACCATTATCGACGACTACGGCCATCACCCGGTGGAGATCACCGCAGTGCTTAAAGCTGCGCGTCAGGCGTGCGAAGGGCGCGTGATCGCTGTGCACCAGCCACACCGCTATTCTCGCCTATCGAACCTATTTGATGAGTTTTGTGCCTGCTTCAACGAAGCCGATGTTGTTGCCATTGCCGAAGTTTTTTCTGCGGGCGAACCCCCGATCGAAGGGGCGGGCCGCGACGATCTGGTTGCGGGTCTGATTCGCCACGGCCACCGTCATGCCCGCGCGATTTTGAGCGAGGAAGATCTGGAACGTCTGGTGCGCGAACAGGCACGCCCGGGTGATATTGTCGTCTGCCTTGGGGCAGGTACAATTTCCGCCTGGGCCAATGGTCTTCCAGAGCGTCTGAGCCAGTGACGTTTCTGGTGTATACCAAGATGGAGGGCGGCCAATGACCCTCTCTCTGATCCTGGCCTGTGTCTGGGCTATTGTGGCCAATGTGCTGGCCTTGCTGCCGAGCCGCGACAACCACTGGACGCGGGCTTATGTGCTGATTGCGCTGGGTATTCCACTGTTGGGTTTCGTGACGTATGAAAATGGTCCTTGGCTGGGGTTGGCGGTGCTGATTGCGGGTATGTCTGTTCTGCGCTGGCCGGTTGTTTTCTTGTGGCGCTGGGTTAGCCGCCGTCGTGGAACCTAAGCCGCAGCAAGCTCCGGCCACATTGCAGCCGCAGGCGTAAATGCGCTATGCGAGGTGTGCGCATCCCTTCACTGAAAAGGCTGACTTGTCCATGACCACCGCCGAACTGCTTGACGCCCTGATTGACATCCGAGGCAAGCTTACTGAAGGGCGGTCGTTGTGCGATCTGACGTGGCTGCGAGTCGGCGGTCCGGCGGAGCTGCTGTTTCAGCCCGCAGATCTCGAAGACCTGCAGAATTTCCTGAAACAGCTGCCCGAAGAGGTACCGGTGTTCCCCATGGGCGTTGGGTCGAACCTTATTGTGCGCGATGGCGGTTTGCCCGGCGTGGTAATCCGACTCGGTCGTGGATTTAATGGGATCGACGTTAACGGCAACACGGTTACGGCAGGCACAGCGGCGCTGGATGCGCATGTGGCCAAGAAGGCGGCGGATGCTGGTCTGGATTTGACCTTTTTGCGCACGATTCCCGGCTCGATCGGCGGTGCGGTTCGGATGAACGCGGGTTGTTATGGAGCTTATGTCGCGGACGTCTTTGTCTCGGCCACGGTTGTCCTGCGCAATGGATCCCTGCAAGAGCTAACGGCTGAAGATCTGCAGTTCCAATACCGTCAGACTGAACTGCCTGAAGGCGCCGTGCTGGTGGCGGCGACTTTCACGGCCGAAAGCGGCGATGCTGAGGCGCTACGCAGGCGCATGGCCGACCAAATCGCCAAACGCGATTCGTCGCAGCCCACCAAAGACCGGTCCGCAGGCTCCACCTTCCGCAATCCGGCAGGATTTTCTTCGACCGGCAAAGCGGATGATGTGATGGAGTTAAAAGCTTGGAAAGTGATCGACGACGCAGGCATGCGTGGTGCCATTCTGGGTGGCGCGCAAATGAGCGAGATGCATTCCAACTTTCTGATCAATGCGGGTGGCGCAACTGCCGCAGATCTGGAAGGGCTTGGCGAATTGGTGCGAAAAAAGGTTTACGAAAACTCTGGCATTTGGCTAGAATGGGAAATCAAGCGTATCGGAAAAGCGCTCACGGTCTAAGTATAAATAGTAATTATTTTCAAATACTTGCCTGGAAGATCGTCCAAAATGCAACTGCGGCAGGACGCGCGGGCAGTCGGGTTTGTCTGGCTTGAGTTAAGAATTCGTTAACGCCGCATTAACCATTGTGACGATACGCTTGCGTAGGTACATGGGATAAAGTGTCATGGGCATCTCAGATGCCGTTGTTTGCTGGGGGCCGTTTGGGGTCCGTATGAGGGCGCAAAGACCCTTGAAATAACACAGGACCAAAAGGTCCGCGGGAATTGAGGCAGTGATCGTGGGTGTATCGAGCAAATCGCACCTGAAGGTTGTGGTTTTAGTGGGAGGGGCCTCTGCAGAGCGCGAGGTTTCCCTGTCGACTGGGCGCGGCTGTGCCGCGGCACTTCGGGGCGAAGGGTATGAGGTTTTGGAGCTCGATGCGGGGTCTGATCTTGTTGAGCGCCTAAAGGAGATTAAGCCGGATATTGTGTTCAATGCGCTGCATGGCCGCTGGGGCGAAGACGGCTGCGTGCAGGGTATTTTCGAATGGTTGGGCCTTCCCTACACGCATTCTGGCGTGCTGGCTTCGGCCCTGGCGATGGACAAGCAACGCTCTAAGGTGGCGTTCCAGGCGGCGGGGTTGCCGGTCTGCGACAGCCGCCTTGTCAGCAAGGAAGAAGCGCAGGCGGGTCACGTCATAGTCCCGCCTTACGTGGTAAAGCCCAATAATGAAGGCTCCAGCGTTGGTATCTATATTGTGCAGGATGGGGCCAATACGCCGCCCAAGTTGTCAGACGATATGCCTGCGCAGGTCATGGTGGAAACCTATGCTCCGGGCCGCGAGCTGACCACGACGGTGGTTGGCGATCGCGCGCTGGCCGTGACGGAAATTATAACCGACGGCTGGTATGATTATGACGCAAAATATGCGGCAGGCGGGTCGACACATGTGATCCCGGCGGAGCTTCCCGAAGAGATCACCGCAGCCTGCCTTGATTATGCGCTGCGCGCCCACGAAGCGTTGGGCTGTCGAGGCGTATCGCGCACGGATTTCCGTTGGGATGAAACCCGCGGTCTGGACGGTTTGATTATCCTTGAGGTCAACACGCAACCCGGCATGACGCCAACCTCACTGGTGCCGGAACAGGCCGAACACTGCGGAATGACCTTTGGTCAGCTCTGTGCTTGGATGGTGGAGGACGCTTCATGCGAGCGTTGAGACGTGCGCCCATAACTGGGACCCCCTCCGCAGGGCGCGCAGATCCCGCCCCGTCGCGGCTGAAGTATCGGCTGCAACGCTGGATGCTGACGCGCGGTGTGCGCTCCGGTCTGCGCTATGGCCTGCCGTTGGTTGCCATTTTGGGGGGGATTGCTGGGTATTTCGCAGATCAGACCCGCCGTGGCGACGTTTTGGCACAAATTTACGCGATCCGTGATGCTGTGGAGCAGCACCCGGAATTCATGGTCAGTGTTATGGCGATTGATGGTGCGGATACAGCGGTCTCTTCGGATATTCGTGATGTGCTGAGCTTGGATTTGCCGATCAGCCGTTTTGATCTGGATCTGGAAGGCCTGCGGGACCAGATTGTGGCTCTGGACCCAATTAAATCTGCCTCGGTGCGGTTTCGCCCTGGGGGTATCCTGCAGGTGGATGTTGAAGAACGAACCCCGACTGTGGTGTGGCGTACCCATGAGGGGCTGCAGCTTTTGGATGAGAGTGGGGTGCACGTGGCTGAGCTGGGCCACCGGGCTTTGCACCCGAATTTGCCGCTGGTGGCAGGCGCTGGGGCAGATATGCAAGTGCCAGAAGCGCTGCGCCTGATGCGGTCGGCGCGCCCATTGGGGGCACGCCTGCGAGGTCTGGTGCGAGTGGGAAAACGGCGATGGGATGTGGTACTGGACCGCGGTCAGCGCGTGATGTTGCCGGAAGATGCTCCTGTTGCGGCGCTGGAGCGTATGTTGGCTGTGGATCAGGTTAAGGATTTGCTGGAACGCGATGTTGCCGTGGTCGACATGCGTGTGCCATCTCGCATGACCGTGCGCATGAGTGACGCCGCCCTTACCGATTGGTGGCGCATTAAAGAACTGAATTCGGATGGGGTTTCAAGATGACCGATCTGTATCACTCCCAACGGGCCATGCGGCAAATGCGTAAACAGGCGTTACAGCGCGGGGTCGTGGCCATTTTGGATATTGGCAGCTCAAAGATCTGCTGCCTGATACTGCGCTTTGACGGGGCTGGGCGGCTCAGCGAGGACAACTCGATTGGATCGCTTGCAGGGCAGTCCGGGTTTAGGGTCATCGGCGCGGCAACCACGCGGTCGAGGGGCGTGCGCTTTGGAGAGATCGCAGCGATGCAGGAAACCGAACGTGCGATCCGCACGGTGGTGCAAGCGGCGCAGAGAATGGCCGAGGTGCGTGTGGATCATGTGATCGCCTGTTTTGCAGGTGCACAGCCGCGCTCTTACGGGCTGGATGCGCAGGTTGAGCTTGAAACCCAAGAGGTCACAGAGAACGAAATCGCCCGTGTGCTTGCTGCCTGCGAGGTGCCAGAATACGGTGCTGATCGCGAAATTGTGCACGCGCAACCAGTAAACTTTGCCCTCGATGGACGCTCTGGTCTTGCGGACCCACGCGGGCAGATGGGGCAGGAACTTGCGGTCGATATGCATATGCTGACCGTAGACTCGATGTCGGTGCAAAATCTTGTGCGGTGTATTCAACGCTGCGACCTGGAACTGGCGGGGATTGCCTCTTCCGCTTATGCCGCCGGGATTTCGGCGTTGGTTGAAGACGAGCAAGAGCTGGGCGCGGCCTGTGTCGATATGGGCGGCGGCACGACCAGTATTTCCATTTTTATGAAAAAACACATGATCTATGCAGATTCGGTGCGGATGGGCGGGGATCACATTACCTCGGATGTTTCGATGGGGCTTGGGGTGCCGCAGGCGGTGGCCGAACGGATCAAGACCATGAGCGGCGGTGTGCAGGCTACCGGGGTTGACGACCGCGATTTCATTGATATCGGCGGTGACACGGGCGATTGGGAGCATGACCGTCGCGCGGTAAGCCGGGCCGAGTTGATTGGAATTATGCGACCCCGGGTCGAAGAGATTCTTGAAGAGGTGCATCTGCGTCTGGATGCAGCGGGGTTCGACAGCCTGCCAACCCAGCAAATCGTGCTCACAGGCGGATCTAGCCAAATTCTAGGGTTGGATGGGCTGGCTTCACGGATCCTCGGGCAGCAGGTTCGTTTGGGTCGCCCCATGCGCGTGCACGGGCTGCCGCAGTCGGTGACTGGGCCGGCGTTCGCATCGGCTGTGGGACTGAGCCTCTTTGCGGCGCATCCACAGGATGAGTGGTGGGACTTTGAGGCGCCGGTGGATCGAAATTCTTCGAACTCGCTCCGTCGCGCTGTGCGCTGGTTTCGCGACAATTGGTAACGCTGTCACTTTGGGAGTTTGATCGCAACTATTGTTCGGAAAACGGGCAGGAAAAAAGCCCCCTCTCGGAGAATGCAACGTGACAATTGCCTTTCTAGCGGGTAACAGAAATGAAACAGAACCGGAAAATCGGTGCTTGAGAGGCTGAGCAGTCTCTTAAAACTATCAAAGTTTGAATGTGCCCCTGCGTCAGCCTCCCGCTGTGCAGATCCGTTTGGCACGAGTTGATGTACTTTGCTCAGCTTACGCTAGGTTTCGCCGGCTCGTCGAGATGCGGCGTTCTTTCGGCCATAGACTGGGCATATTTTGTGTTTCCCTGCGCTTTTGGGGATGACGAAACGCGCAGCGCGCGGTAGGATTATAGTAATATCTTGTTAATCATGCCCTTGCGGGAGGGCTAACAACACAGGCGGAAAGAGCATGGCTTTGAACCTTTCGATGCCCGATAACGATGAACTTAAGCCGAAGATCACGGTCTTTGGAGTTGGTGGGGCAGGCGGCAATGCCGTCAACAACATGATCGCCAAAGAGCTTGAGGGTGTGGAGTTCGTCGTCGCGAACACAGACGCGCAAGCTCTGCAGCAGAACGCAGCTCAAAGCCGCGTCCAGCTGGGTGTGAAAGTCACCGAAGGTCTTGGTGCCGGTGCACGTCCGGCAGTGGGTTCTGCCGCAGCGGAAGAAAGCATCGAGCAGATCGTCGACCATTTGGCGGGGGCGCATATGTGCTTTATCACTGCCGGAATGGGCGGCGGCACTGGCACCGGCGCGGCTCCGATCATTGCGCAGGCAGCACGAGAGCTTGGCGTTCTGACCGTTGGTGTTGTCACCAAGCCATTTCAGTTCGAAGGCAACAAGCGGATGCGGCAGGCTGAAGAGGGTGTGGAAGCTCTTCAAAAGGTCGTTGATACGCTTATCATTATCCCAAACCAGAACCTCTTCCGTTTGGCCAATGAAAAGACGACCTTTACCGAGGCGTTTTCCATGGCCGATGACGTGCTGTACCAAGGGGTTAAAGGCGTAACCGATCTGATGGTGCGCCCGGGTCTGATCAACCTTGACTTTGCGGACGTGCGCGCCGTGATGGACGAGATGGGCAAAGCGATGATGGGCACGGGCGAGGCCGAGGGCGAAGATCGTGCGATCCAAGCAGCTGAGAAAGCCATTGCCAACCCGCTTCTGGACGAAATCAGCCTGCGCGGCGCCAACGGTGTTCTAATCAATATCACCGGCAGCCACGATCTCACCCTCTTCGAACTGGATGAAGCTGCCAATCGCATCCGTGAAGAGGTGGATCCGGACGCAAACATTATCGTGGGTTCGACGCTCGATACTGGTATGGAAGGTAAAATCCGCGTGTCCGTCGTGGCAACCGGTATTGATGCATCTCACGTCCAAAGCGACATCCCGGTCCCCCGCCGTTCGATGTCTGCACCGTTGAAGTCGACCGTCTCGGTGGAAGACAAGCAGCCAGCGCCGCTAGAGCTGTCCCACCCGATTGCGGAGCCTGCCCCAGCACGCGTGGCGGCACAGCCTGCGGCTGTTGCTGAACCTGCGCCAGCCCCTGCGACGACACAAGAAGAACCCTCCCTTTTTGATGCACGTCAGGTGGAAGCGCCGGCTGCATATCAGGCTCAGACCGATGGAGTGCGGCCGCCCGCATACCAGAGCGCTACACGACAACCGGTGGCACAACCCGCACAGCAACCGATGATGCAAAACCCCGTA
>SPLB01000141.1 GCA_004566265.1 Paracoccaceae bacterium
GGTACTGGCGCCTGCAAAAGAAGTGTTCTGGGGTGGCTACACTGGCTACTTCCGTGACCCCGAAGGTCACGTTTGGGAGGTTTCACACAACCCGTTTTCTAAACTGTCGCCTGAGGGCGCATTTCGTTGGAACGGGTACTGACTCGGACCCCGTTCCAAAGACATGATCCGCGCTCAGTCGTAGAGCGCGGCGCGTTCTGATTTGGTCAATACCATCGGATCTGCACGTGGGGTGCGGGTGTCTGTGTCGAAGAACGGCGTGTTGCGCCAGCGGCCAGTGACAAGCGACGTGATCATTCGGGAAAATACGCCATAGACCAGCCTCGCCGCACCTCGGTGTCTGGGTTGCCCGCCTGGGGTGCGGGACGGCAAGAACCCTTCCGCTTTCACTTTGCCCAAGGCTTCTGGTGTGTCCAGCGTGTTCACGCAGACGCCGACAAAAGGCAGCGTGGGTTTCGCCAGCGTATTACAGATCGGCGTACCACAGCAGCTGGCGTACCAGCGCATCAGCCCGTTTGGACCCAGCCGCATGACCGCCAGATGTTCCGTTCCGGTGTCAAAATGCACAAAGTCCGGGTGCGTCTGATACAACGCAACGCCGCGCACAGGCTCTTCCCGGTCGTGCGCGCGACTGTGGTAGCGTTCCGCCGCGTGGCAGTCGTTGCAGTGGCAGGTCAGCCGCAGCCCATGGCGCAGCGCGCCTGGGTGCAAATGGCCTGCCAGGCTGCCGCAACGGCAAGAAAATGAGAGACCCTTGTGATTGGACATCGCTGCCGCCTACTCTGCCGCTTGCGGTTCTGGGGCGGTTTTCGCTTGGGGTTTGCGAGCGTTGGCGTTCATGAAATCAATCACCAGCGGGCGGATATTGTTGCGCCAGCTTCGACCTGCGAAAATACCGTAGTGTCCGGCATCGGGCTCAACATGCGAGGCCTTCTTGCCCTCTGGCAGACCGGTGCACAGATTGAGTGCGGCAATGCATTGACCGGGGGCGGAAATATCGTCTTTCGCGCCCTCAACCGTTTTCACGGCCACATCCGTGATCTTGCCAATGTCCACCTTGCGGCCTGCAACGCTGAAGCAGTTGGTGCCAATCTCGCGGTTCTTGAAGATGCGTTCCACCGTGGAGAGGTAGAATTCCGCAGGCATGTCCATCACCGCAAGGTATTCATCATAGAAGCGGTTGTGTTGATCGTGATCCGAGGCCTCGCCACGGCTGACGCGGGAGATTTGTTCCGAAAAAGCTTTCGAGTGGCGCTCCATGTTCATCGACATGAAAGACGCAAGCTGAAGAAGGCCGGGATAGACCTTGCGACCGACGCCTTTGTACTTGAAACCCACACGCTGAACCATTGTGTGTTCCAGCTGGCCCATTGTGACGCGGTGGCCAAAGTCGCTGACATCGGTGGGTGTTGCATCGGGGTCGACAGGGCCGCCAATAAGCGTCAGCGACGAGGGCTGCGCGTCGGGGTCGATGTCCGCCAGATAGGCAGTTGCCGCGAGCGTCAGCGGCGCGGGTTGGCAAACCGCAATCACATGGGTTTCTGGGCCGAGGTCCTTCATGAAATCGACGAGGTAGAGCGTGTAATCCTCAACGTCGAATTTGCCTGCGGATACGGGGATGTCACGCGCATTGTGCCAGTCAGTGATATAGACTTCGCAGTTTTCAATCAGGCTTTTGACGGTCGACCGCAACAGGGTCGCATAATGACCGGACATCGGAGCCACGAGAAGCACCTTGCGGGGCTGGGTCTTGCGGCCGGAGACGCGAAAATGGATCAGATCGCCAAAGGGGCGCTCGATGACCTTGTCGATTTCCACGATGTGGTCTTTGCCATCTTCGCAGGTCACAGTGTGAATGCCCCAGTCGGGTTTTGCGACCATGCGCTGAAAGCTGCGTTCGGTTACCTCGCCCCAGGCCGCCATCCAATTCAGCATCGGATTTGGAAGTGCCGCAAAGGCCGGATAAGTCGCCAGCGACAGAGCTGTTGCACCGTACCACTGGTTTGCATTGCGCAAAGTCTCCATCAAGTCATAAGATAGCATGTAACGCATCTGGTTCTCCTTGGTCCCCGGGGTGCGGGCGTATCACTCTTTCCGGTATTCTTCCGGAATTTACTTATAGTTAGCGCCCCGATCTTCTGGGACCGTATGTCTGTTTTGCCAGTGGTTTGAACGCTCCGCGCAAAAATAGCGCAATTTCGTTCTGCTGGCCTCCCGACATGGTTGTAGAGTTGGTGCTTTCGTCGCCTTTTTGTGGAATGTGGGCTATGCATTCTGCACAGCAGCAAGATTATGAGGGTTTGTTTGAGATGACAACAACTGACACCGCAAATGAAGTGACTTCGGGAGAAAGCGTTGGTCGCCTTAAAGAAAACCTTGAGCGTGTAGAGACCCTTTCCAAACGCTTGCTCGACATAATGGCGCAAAAGCGGGGGCACCACCCCGGGTTAGATGGCCCGAATCAGGAGCTCTTCGCACGTGCAGCATCATCTTACTGGACCGGGATGCTGCAAAATCCGAGCAGGTTGATGAGCCAGCAGGTGGAGTTCTGGAGCAAATCTGTCCACAACTTCGCTGAGGCGCAAAAAACCGTCGGTGGGAAGATGCCAGACGCCGAGGACGGCCCGTCCAAAGATCGCCGGTTTCAAAACCCGCTGTGGCAATCCAATCCTTACTTCAACTATGTGAAGCGGCAGTATTTGACGAATGCCGAAGGGCTGCGGGCGGTTGTGGAAGGGGTGAGCGATATGGACACCACCGACAAGCAGCGGCTTGGGTATTTCACAGAGCAGATCATAAATTTGATGGCTCCGACCAACTTTTTGGGGACCAACCCGGATGCGTTGGAAAAAGCGTTGGAGACGGAAGGCCAGTCTTTGGTTGACGGTCTGGAAAATCTTGTCGCCGATCTGGAAACCAATGACGGTGAATTGATCGTGCGTCTGGCCGACGAAAGCGCCTTTGAAGTGGGTCATAACCTGGCGACCACGGATGGCAAGGTAGTGTTCCGCAACCGTATGCTGGAGCTGATCCAATACTCTCCGGTGACCGAGACGGTGCATGAAACCCCGATTGTTTTGTTCCCTCCGTGGATCAACAAATTCTACATCTTGGACCTAAAGGAAAAGAACAGCCTGGTGAAATGGATCACCGAGCAGGGCTACACGCTGTTTATAGTCTCATGGGTGAACCCGGATGAAAGCTACGCGGATGTGGGGTTGGAGGAATATATCGAGGAGGGCTACCTCGAGGCGATTGATGTGGCCAAGAAGGTCTGTCAGGTCGATCAGGTCAACGCGGTGGGCTACTGCATTGCGGGCACCACTCTGTCGCTGACCCTGTCGCTTCTTAAGCAGCGCGGTGACAGGTCGATCAAATCTGCAACTCTGTTTACTGCGCTTACCGACTTTTCTGATCAGGGCGAATTCACACCCTTCCTGCAGAACGATTTTGTCGATGCGATTGAGGCCGAGATTGGTAAGGATGGCATCCTGCCGCAGTATATTATGGCGCGCACCTTCTCTTTCTTACGATCCAATGATCTGGTCTATGCGCCTGCAATCCGCAGCTACATGCTGGGAGAAACCCCGCCGGCGTTTGATTTGCTCTACTGGAACGGTGATGGCACCAACCTTCCGGGCAAGATGGCGGTGCAGTACCTGCGCGGTCTTTGTCAGAACAATATGTTTGCAACCGACGGCCTCGACCTATTGGGTCACAGGTTGCACATTAAAGACGTTGATGTTCCGGTGATGGCGATCACTTGTGAAACGGATCACATTGCCGCCTGGAAACAATGCTTTCGCGGGGTGCAGCAGATGGGCACGCGCTCAAAGACCTTTGTGGTCAGTCAGTCGGGGCATATTGCGGGGATCGTCAATCCGACCAGCCGCAACAAATATGGTCACTACACAAACACTGACCTTAAAGGGACGCCCGACGGCTGGATGGCTGCTGCCGACTTTAACGAAGGGTCTTGGTGGCCGCGGTGGGGGGCGTGGCTGAAGAAACGCTCGGGCAAGCAGGTGCCGGCGCGACTTCCTGGCACACAGGATTACCCAGCGCTTGAAGCGGCACCTGGTCAATATGTGCGGGCTCGCGTCGCGCGGTGACTACCAGATGTTGCACAGACTAAGGAGGACCCCGGATCGCAAAGCCGTGTCTTCGCGACCCGGCTTTGGGCTCACTTTTTCAGCACCATATTACGTATTTTATGATGAAATTTCTGCGACGCAGCAAAATATGCTTGAAATGCTGCGTCGCAGCATTCATATTGGGATTACGCAAAGAGGACGGGGCTGGCCCGTCAGGGCCTTCAAAGGAATGAGTACAATGGCTAACCAAGATTTCACCGCAATGCTAAAAGACATGATGGGCACTTTCCCGGTAGACACTTCCGCAATGGAAGACGTGTTTAAGAACACCGCTGCTCTGAACGAGAAGCTGTCTTCTGTTGCCCTGGAAGCTGCTGAGAAATCCGCAGAACTGTCCTCCCAGTGGACCAAAGAAACCCTGACCAAGATGGGTGAGATTTCTAAAGTCAAGGCAGAGCCTGCCGACTATGCAAAAGCGGCGACCGACTTCGCATCCGCTTCTGCTGAAGTTGCAACAGAAAATATGGCTGCTTTTGCGGAGATCGCGAAAAAAGTTCAAATGGAAACCGTTGAAGTTCTGATGGCAGCTGGCAAAGAAATGTCTGAAGAGGCAACTGCTGCTGTAAAAAAGGCCACTGACGAGGTGACCACCGCTGCAAAAAAAGCAGCTGCTGCGAAATAAGCATAACCCGCAAGTCAGACGCAACGCAATCCTCCTCAGGTGGCGACTTGTGAAAGCGAAGGGCAGGCCTCTCTGGGTCTGCCCTTTTCGGGTTGTGGGCGCTTGATCCCGGGTGATGCCGGGCTTTCGCGATCCACCAGAACCGGGAAGTTTGGGACCAGAGGCCCCCGGGGGTGGGCGATGCGTCCATGGGTAAAGGCTTTGCTGATTTCATCCGCGCCAGGACCCGCGAACGGAACCGTTTGCCTGCATCCGACTGCGAAATGATGCGGGTGCTTCATTATAGAAATTAGCGAGATACGTTTCCGTAGCTTGCCCGATAGCCCCAAACCTGGCGTGCTTCTGTCCGCCCTCCTTAGTCAGTATATGATCTTGCTGCTTTGCAGCAATTAATGCTGCGCAGCGAAGCGTCCGTTCGGGACTATTGCTGCGGCTGCAAGATCTGCTTTCTTTTTGTAAAGCGCTCGCATAGTGTTTCACAATCAAGCGCGGGGAGGCTGACATGGCAGAACAGGAAAAACCTTTGCTTATCAAGCGGTACGCAAGCCGGAGGCTCTATAATACTGAGACCAGTGATTACGTGACGCTGGAAGATATTGCAGGGTTCATCCGTGATGGCCGAGAGGTTCAGATCATGGACTTGAAAACCGGGGACGACCTGACGCGCCAGTATTTGTTGCAGATCATTGCTGACCATGAAAGCCGTGGGGAAAACGTGCTGCCCGTGACGGTGCTGAACGATCTGGTACGCAGCTATATGGTGCCGGGCGGCGGTGTGATGCCGCAGTTCTTGCAGGCGTCCTTTGACATGCTGCGCGACAGTCAGGACAAGATGGTCGAAAAGATGGCTGCCATGAACTCGGCAATGAACCCGATGGTGCAAATGCCGGGGTTCGAGGCGCTGAAAGCGCAGCAGGAGGCGTTCCTTAAGGCGATGACGGGCGGTTTCTCGGGGGGCTGGCCAGGTGCTGGCGGTGGCGCGCGCGAAGAGGACGCAGAGGGCGAGGACCTCGACTCCATCAAGAAACAACTCGCAGAGTTGCAGGACAAGCTCTCCAAGTTAAGCTAACGCTGATGGGCGGGCTCCAGTGGCGCGGCCTGGCAACCCTTGTGCTTGCCGCCTGCATCCCCTCAGAGGGTTTGTGGGCCCAGTCTTCCGGGATCTGTGGGATAGGTTCTGCGGCGGGTACAAAAAGCGACGCCTGTGCAGAGGTGCGGGCGCGCAAAACTCCGGATGCCACCCAAGCGCCATGGTCCGCCATAGGCCGGGTGAATTTTGCATCTTTCGCGCAGCGGTTTCATTGCACTGGCGTTTTGATTGCAGACCGCCTGGTACTGACGGCTGCGCATTGTCTTTACAACGGTCAGAGCAAAACCTGGGTGCGGGCGGAAGATGTAATCTTTGCGGGCGGTTATCAGCGGGGCAAAGCTGTCGCTGCGTCGCCTGTGAGACGCTATTTTCTAGCGAAAGAACGGCCATTGGTCGGGGGTCTTTCCGACAGGCGCAAGGATTGGGCGGTGTTGGAGCTTTCGTCGCCATTGGGTGAGGCGCTTGGCGTGATCGAACCTTGGCAGGGCGGCGCGGCGGGGCCGGGCTTTGTGGCGGGTTACGCAGGGCTCCGCCCCCATGTGCAGAACCACACAGCGCCCTGTCCGCCCAATCCGCCACAGGCCGGGATCATTTTGGTGCAATGCCCGTTGATGCGCGGAGATTCCGGAGCACCCTATATTGTCGAAACACCAGATGGGCTGCGGGTGCGGGCGATCACCTCTGCCGTGCGAACGCATGAGGACGGCGTGGAGGCGCTGATGGTGCCGGTCGAGAATATCGATATCCCAAAGTCCTGATACGCCAAGAAACACCCCGGCCGCCTTGCGGGACCGGGGGGAATGTCAGGAAAATCCCCGCGATTTAGGCTGCGGCTTTTGTCAGGGCTTCTTCGACCGAGGTCAGCAAAATGTCAGCAATCACATCCAGCTCTTCGCGGCTCAGACGTACCGGCAGGCGCACGTCGCAGGCTTTCATCAGCATGGCACGGGTCTGCGGCAGCTCCGGCACCTCACCAATGAAACGCCAGTTCCAAAAGGCCCGCGCATTGTTGGCAGAGCGGCCAAAGATCTGTACTTTCACGCCTTTCGCAGCGGTAATGGCAGCAAAAGCTTCGATCTGCTCCTCGGTCATGTCGACCAGATTGAATTGGATCGAATCCGGGGCCCGTTGTTCCGGGGCCAGCGGGGCAGGAACTTTGAAATTGGCAGAACCATTCAGGCGGTCTGCGACATAGTCGTGGTTGGCCAGACCGTTGCGCACACGGCGCGCCAGTTCCGGAATTTGCGGGCGGATCACCGCCGCCGACAGGTTCGACAGGCGCAGGTTGTAAAGCGGCAGTTGGTTTTGCCAGCGGCCAAAGGCCTCTGCCAGTTCGGGATCGTTCTGGCCTTCGGGGGTTTTGTGTTTCTTCCAGTTGTACTCGTAGGCGCCGGACATGATGACGGCGCGGGCCACGAGATCGGCGTCGTCGGTCACCAGAATACCACCTTCACCTGCATTGATCATCTTGTAGCTTTGGAATGAGAAACAGCCAACGCGGCCCAGGGTGCCGATGTTCGCGCCATTCCAGGTGGTGCCCAGCGAATGCGCAGCATCTTCCACAATAGGAATGTTACGGGCCTCGCACTGGGTCATAATCGCGTCCATATCCGAGGTGTGGCCGCGCATGTGCGAGATAATCACAGCTGCAATACTGTCATCAAGTTTGGCTTCAAAATCCGCCATATCAATGCGGTAGTTGTCTGCAACTTCGCATAGGACCGGCACGCAGTCGGCGTGAAGAACCGAGGACGGCACAGCGGCAAAGGTAAAGCCAGGGATCAGCACGCGGGCGTCGCGGGGCAGGTCCAGTGCCTTCAGCGACAGGAACAGGGCCGCAGAACAAGACGACACCGCCAGCGCGTATTTGGTGCCGAGAAGGGCGGCAAACTCAGCCTCTAGCAAAGCCACGGGGGCGTCTTGCGGCGCGGTGTAGCGGAACAGGTCGCCGGACTGAAGAAGCTGCTCGATCGCCTCACGGGCCGCTTCGGGGATCGGTTCGCCCTGATGGACGTCGGGGACGGTTTTCA
>SPLB01000142.1 GCA_004566265.1 Paracoccaceae bacterium
CCTGGTCTTGTACGTCGTAAGGGACCAAGTGCTCATGCAAGCCAGCTACCACGCTGGATTCAACAAGCGAATCCCTCACAGCATTTGTGCAACAAAGCCTACTGGCACCATAGCCCACATCAACAAGCAGCCGCACTGCAAGTAATCGAAACGAGAGGAAGATGATTTCTGTGCGAATAGATGTGCGCTGCACTCATTCGTTTTTCGCTAAGTCATGGTGCTGCTGGAGAGAATCGAACTCTCGACCTCTCCCTTACCAAGGGAGTGCTCTACCTCTGAGCTACAGCAGCGCCGGTAAGCGCGCTTCTATGCACATCCGCAGAGGAGCGCAAGAGCATCTGGAAAGTTTTTTTCGGCTAAGGTAGAGAATGTCTATGTCAAAGACCCAAAAACCTTCTAAGCCCCTATCACAGAGCACGCGTGAGGACCGCCTCAAAGCTGCACTGAAGGTGAATATGGCCCGGCGTAAGGCACAAGCCAAAGCGCGGGCTGAAAAAAATGAAACCATAAATAACATGACGGGCAATAGCTCCGACGACACCGAGGAATAAAGAGCAGATGGATTCGATTCTGGTAACCGGTAACGGGCCGCTTCATGGGGAGATCCCGATCGCAGGTGCTAAGAATGCTTGCCTGACTTTAATGCCGGCCACTTTGCTCAGTGAAGAACCGCTGACCCTAACCAATGCGCCGCGTCTCAGCGATATTCGCACTATGACCGCACTCCTGCAGTCGCTGGGCGCGGAAGTTACGGCACTGAACAACGGTCAGGTTTTGGCCATGTCCAGCCATGGGCTCGACAACCACACCGCGCATTATGACATCGTCCGCAAAATGCGGGCCTCCATTCTGGTGTTGGGCCCGATGCTGGCGCGTGAAGGCCACGCGGTTGTCTCGCTGCCCGGCGGCTGCGCCATTGGCGCCCGCCCCGTTGACCTGCACCTGAAGGCGTTTGAGGCAATGGGCGCGGAGCTTGATCTCAAAGACGGGTATGTGCACGCCCGCGCGCCGAACGGTCGCCTGCAGGGGGGCGTAGTGGACTTTCCGCTGGTCTCTGTAGGGGCAACCGAAAACGCGCTTCTGGCCGCAACCTTGGCCAAAGGCACGACGGTTCTCAACAATGCCGCTCGCGAACCGGAGATCGTCGATCTGGCGGATTGCCTGCGCAAAATGGGTGCACAGATCGAAGGCGATGGCACCTCCACGATTTCCATTCAGGGTGTAGACCGTCTCAATGGCGCGACTCATCCTGTGGTCACAGACCGGATAGAGCTGGGCACCTATATGCTCGCGCCAGCAATCTGCGGCGGCGAAGTTGAACTGCTGGGCGGTCGCCGAAATCTGCTGGAAATCTTCTGCCAGACGCTCGAACAGACCGGGCTAGAGGTCACCGACACCGAAAAGGGTCTGAAAGTCTCGCGCAAAAACGGCGCGATCAAAGCTGTTGATGTAGTAACCGAACCCTCCCCGGCTTTCCCACCGACCTACAGGCGCAGTTCATGGCGCTGATGTGTACCGCTGACGGCACTGCGACGCTGGAAGAGCGAATTTTTGAAAACCGCTTTATGCATGCCCCTGAACTGATCCGCATGGGCGCGCAGATCGAGGTCCAGGGCGGCACCGCCAAGGTAACCGGCGTCGACAAACTCAAGGGTGCGCCGGTGATGGCAACGGACCTGCGGGCCTCAGTTTCAATGATTTTGGCAGGTCTGGCCGCCGAAGGTGAAACCCGGGTGTCGCGCGTCTATCACCTTGATCGCGGCTACGAACATGTGGTGCGTAAACTGTCTGGCGTTGGCGCGCAAATCGAACGCATCAAGGGGGACTGATGGCAGACGCAACTTTTGAGGAGGGCCGTGAGGCCCCGTTGAACCTTGGTGCCGAGACGTCCGAAGACCTCTCTGTGCTCTCCTCTTTGGTACAGGATGCTGTGTTTACCCCATCCGAAATGGCATGGCGACCGCGCGAGCATCGGTTTGCCAGTCTCATAAATCGGTTCCGCTGGGAAGATCGGGTCGCGGCGGAACGCCGCGGGCGTCCGTATGAACGGGTGCAGTCGCTTTTGGTCATCAACACAGTATTGGGTGTATCCTCTCAAGGTGTTGACCGCACAGACAAAGACCTTGTTCTTTCCATTCTGGATATGAGCTTTGAAGCGCGCAAAGACGGTTCGGGTCATCTTGTCCTGACCTTGGCTGGGGATGGCGCCTTGCGTCTGGAAGTGGAAGCATTGGATGTGTCACTCAAGGACGTGACCCGGCCTTATGTTGCACCATCTGGGAAGGCCCCGCGGCACCCGGGCTAACCGCGACTTGGACTGGCGCTGGCTTTGTCGGGCGGGCTGAAAAACGGCCAATCCAGTACCCGGCGCGTGCCGGGCGGCAGCCCCCAAATGCGAGGGGCACGGGAAACTCCTCCAGGGATCTTGAGACCCAGCCCACTTGGCAGTATGTCGAGAACAAAGGAGTGCCCCTATGCCCGTTTTTTTGACCACCAATGATGCCGATTTTGAGGCGCGCTTCACCGATCTGCTCAACGCAAAGCGCGAAGACAGCCCGGATGTCGATGCAGTTGTCGCAGCAATTATTGACGACATCCGCACACGCGGTGACGCGGCTCTGGTGGAGCTGACCAATAGGTTCGACCGGATGGAGCTAACCGCCGCCGATCTGCGGATCAGTGATGCCGAGATCGACGCCGCTGTGGCCACCGTATTGGATGAAGACCGCGCCGCTCTTGAGCTGGCAGCACACCGCATTCGCGCCTACCACGCGCAACAGATGCCGGAAGACAAGCAATGGACTGACACAGCAGGCGCGACCCTCGGCTGGCGTTGGTCTGCGGTTTCGGCCGCAGGGCTTTATGTTCCGGGTGGTTTGGCCTCCTACCCTTCATCCGTTCTTATGAACGCAATCCCGGCCAAAGTCGCTGGTGTCGAGCGCCTCTGCATCACCGTCCCCACCCCGGATGGGCAAATCAACCCATTGGTCTTGTTGGCGGCAAAATTGTCTGGCGTGGATGAAATTTACCGCGTTGGCGGCGCTCAAGCTGTAGCCGCTTTGGCCTATGGGACTGAAACCATTGCTCCCGTGGACAAAATCACCGGCCCCGGAAATGCTTTTGTAGCCGCAGCAAAGCGTCGCGTCTTCGGAAAAGTCGGTATCGACATGATCGCGGGCCCCTCAGAAATCCTCGTAATTGCGGACAAAGACAATACTCCAGACTGGATCGCGCTGGATCTGCTCAGCCAGGCCGAGCACGACGAAAGCGCACAATCCCTGCTGATCACCGATGACGCCGAATTTGGCCGCGCCGTAGCCGAGGCTGTGGACAAACGCCTTGAGACGCTGGAGCGCCGCGCCATTGCGGGGCCTAGCTGGCGCGACTATGGCGCTGTCATCGTGGTCAACGACCTAGACGAGGCGGCAGCACTCTCGAACCGTATCGCACCCGAGCACCTTGAGCTTTGCGTCGCGGATCCGGTTGCGCTCTCTGAGAAGACCATCCACGCCGGCGCAATTTTCCTTGGTCAATACACGCCCGAAGCCATTGGCGATTACATTGGAGGCCCCAACCACGTTTTGCCGACCGCCCGTTCAGCACGCTTCTCTTCAGGACTGTCAGTCATGGATTTCATCAAACGCACCACACTCAGCCAGATGACCCCGGAAGCGATCAAGGCGATCGGCCCGGGTGCTGCGGTACTGGCAAAAAGCGAAAGCCTAGAGGCGCATGGCCTCTCAGTGCTTGCTCGTCTGGAAAGGTTTAACTTCTAAGCTTGCCACCGCGCCCCAAGTGACCCGGAAATTCAGAGCTCTTCACTCGCAGAACTTTCTGTACTTGCATTGTCAGGACGATGCGCCTGCTTTACTCCTTGGGGGAAGTCGAAACTGCATCAATGATCGCAACGGGATAAAACGATGAGCCGGATCAGCCAAATCGCGCTGGATGACAGCAACCTGCCACCGCCCACGCCAGAAATCGAGCAGGAGCGCAAAGTTGCAATCTTCGACCTGATCGAAGACAACAGCTTTGTTCTGCCAAAACGGGATGAACGCGCCGTGCCGGACGGCCCGTATCATCTTGGCTTGGCGATCCGTGAAAAAAGGTTGGTCTTTGATGTGCAAACCGAAGCCGGCGACAAGGCGGCAGAATTCCACTTGTCGTTGTCGCCTTTTCGGCAAGTGGTCAAAGACTATTATCAAATCTGCGAAAGTTATTTCAACGCGGTGAAAACCTTGCCGCCCAGCCAAATCGAAACCATCGACATGGCACGCCGGGGCATTCACAACGAAGGCAGCCGGGTCCTGCAGGAGCGTCTGGATGGTAAGGCCGAGGTCGACACAGATACCGCGCGCCGCCTTTTCACGCTGATCTGCGTGCTGCATTTCGGAGGCTAACGCGTGGAACCCCTTCCGCAGTCTGTTCTGTTTTGCTGTGACCATAATGCGGTCAGATCCCCCATGGCCGAAGGGATCATGAAAAAGCTCTATGGCACCGGCACCTATGTGCAATCCGCCGGAGTGAAAAACGATCTCGAGATTGATGGATTCTGCATTTCGGTCTGTCAGGAGGTCGAGGTCGAACTGTCGCGCCATCAGTCTCGCTCTTTTGACGAGATGGAGCAATGGGGTGATGATATTTCATCTTACGATCTGGTGATCGCGCTCTCGCCTGCCAGCCAGCGCCGGGCGCTGGAACTCACCCGTTTTTTTCATCTCGATGTCGAATATTGGCCAATTATGGACCCAACTGGACTGGGAGAAACGCGCGACGCCAAGCTAGAAAGCTATAGGCAAACCCGCGACCAGATCATTGCCCGCCTCAAAACGCGTTGGGGTGATCCGGCCGCCTGACCGGAGAACACTATGACTGACACCATCGCGCGCTATTTCGCAGCCTTCAATGCAGATGACACCGAGGCGATGATCGACTGCCTCGCCGATGACGTGGCCCACCACGTAAACGAGGGCAATATCCGAATCGGCAAAGACAAATTCCGCGACTTCTGCGCTCATATGGACCGCTGCTACAAAGAAAACCTAACGGATATGCAGATTTTTGTCAGTGACGATGGCACCCGCGCGGCAGCGGAATTCACCGTCAACGGTACCTATCTGGCGACGGACGAAGGCCTGCCCAACGCCAGCGGCCAGACCTACAAACTGCCCGCTGGATCGTTCTTCAGCCTGCGCGACGGCCAGATCACCCGCGTGACAACCTATTACAATCTCTCTGATTGGATCAAACAGGTCTCTGCCTGATGGCCCTGCGGATCGAACCCCTGACGGGCGCAGCGCTTGTTGCCGCGCTGGACGAAGTGGCCCGCCTCCGCATTGAGGTGTTTCGCGACTGGCCCTATCTTTATGACGGCGATCTCAGCTATGAACAGCGCTATATGACGACCTACCGCGACAGCGCGTCGGCGATTGTTGTGGGCGCTTTTGATGACGATCGGTTGGTCGGGGCGTCAACGGGTACGCCGCTTACCGAACACGAAGATGATTTCGCCCACCCCTTTGCAGGCAGCGGCATTGATCTGGATGAGGTGTTCTACTGCGCCGAATCCGTGTTGTTGCCCGAATATCGTGGTCAGGGCGCCGGTCATGGCTTCTTTGATCACCGCGAAGCCCACGCCCGCGCGCTGGGCTTTAAAAAGTCCGTTTTCTGCGGCGTGCAACGCCCGGAAGATCACCCAATGCGCCCAAGCGACTACGCCCCGCTTGACCCGTTCTGGCGCAAACGCGGTTACGCACCGCTCCCCAGTGTTGTAGCAGCGTTCAGCTGGAAAGACCTCGGCGACGCAGGCGAAACCCAAAAACCGCTACAATTTTGGATCAAGGATCTGTAGCCCATGAAAATTGCCACCTCAGCCTATCCGCTGACCTTCTTCGACAGCTGGAGCCAATACGAAGACAAGATCGCCCATTGGGTGTCGGACGCGGCGGGCAACGGCGCAGATCTTTTGGTGTTTCCCGAATACGGCGCAATGGAATTGGCCACATTGGATGGCGCGGAGGTCGCAGGTGACCTCGAAGGATCCATCCTGGCCGTGTCGGACAAAATGGAAGATGCCGCCGCGCTGCATGCCAAATTGGCGACAGAACACGGCGTATTTATCCTCGCCGCCTCAGCGCCCGTGATGGCCGGTGCACCGCGCCCCGTGAACCGGGCAGAATTCATTGCGCCCAATGATTTACGGGACCATCAAGACAAGCAGATCATGACACCGTTTGAACGGGACCCTTGGAATGTGGTCGCCGGTGGGCCGCTAAAGCTCTTCGACACTGCCCTGGGAAAAATTGGCGTGCTGATCTGCTATGACAGCGAATACCCGCTTCTGGGTCGCGGCCTTGCAGAGGCTGATGTGATTCTCGTTCCATCCTGCACCGAAACTCTGGCAGGGTATTGGCGCGTACGCATCGGCGCCATGGCCCGCGCGCTGGAACAGCAATGCGTGACGGTGCAGTCTTCAATTGTAGGACAATACCCTTGGTCAGAAGCGGTGGACGTGAACACCGGCGCCGGCGGGATTTTTTGTCCACCTGACAAGGGCTTCCCGGGAACCGGCGTGCTGGCCGAAGGGGCGCTCAACACGCCTGGCTGGACCTACGGAGAGGTCGATTTGGCCTGCATCGCCGAAGTGCGCGCCAACGGTGGCGTGCGTAATAGGTTGCACTGGGACGAGCAGCAGGGCCGCGAATCCGCCACTAATGTCCGATTGGCGTGATTGCACCCTTGAAAACTTGGTGAAATGCCCCCATTTAGGCCCACATCCCGCGACGTGCGGGCTGCCCTTTTGTGGGGCTTACTTAACGATGGAGACAACATGGCCAAGGAAGATACGCTCGAATTTCCCGGTGTCGTGAAGGAACTCCTGCCCAATGCGACGTTTCGGGTCGAGCTGGAAAACGGCCATGAGATCATCGCACACACGGCAGGCAAGATGCGCAAGAACCGCATTCGTGTTCTGGCAGGCGACCGGGTCCAGGTGGAAATGACACCCTACGACCTGACCAAGGGCCGGATCAACTACCGCTTCAAATAGGCGGACGATCTGCCAAACGAAAAAGGCCCGGCCTCACGCCGGGCTTTTGTTATTCTAGGCCCCGCTTTAGAAAGGGCCACAGCAGAACGACAGGAGGCCCAGGTGGCATTCATTCTCGGATCAGGCAGCCCGCGACGGCTGGAGCTTTTGGGCCAATTGGGCGTGGTGCCGGACATGGTGTCTCCGCCAGACATTGACGAGACACCACTGAAAGACGAATTCCCACGCGCTTATTGTGCCCGCGTGACCCGAGAAAAGGTGCGGACCGTGTCCGCAGGTACCGACGATATTGTGCTCTGCGCCGATACCACTGTTGCCCTTGGGCGCCGAATAATGGGCAAACCGGCAGATGCAGGCGAAGCGGCAGAGTTTCTGCTCGCTCTCGGCGGTCGCCGCCACCGGGTGATCACCGCAGTTGCCCTGCGCAAAGGCGATCAGATCTGGGAAAAAGATGTGGTCTCGACCGTGCAGATGAAACGCCTGAGCGATGAGGAACTTAACGCCTACCTTGCCACAGGCGACTGGGAGGGTAAGGCCGGCGGCTATGCCATTCAGGGGCCAGCAGGTGCCTTTGTGCCTTGGATCGCAGGATCCTTCACAGGCATCGTTGGCCTGCCGCTTGCCGAAACTGCCAACCTACTGCGCGCTGCGGGCTACCCGCTTTACAAGGAGGCTACATCATGAAGGGCCGTCAAATCATTCTCGACCACATCAACCACCGCGAAGCTGCTGCTTTAATGGTGGATGGCACGCTGGAGGATTTTCTGATCGAAGGCGACGCACCCGCACCCGGCACCATCTACCGTGCCCGCGCCGACCGCCCGGTCAAAGGTCAAGGCGGTATGTTCCTGACCACACCCGACGGCTCTGCCTTCCTGAAGCAAGTCAAAGGCCTGTCCCCGGGCCAGATGCTCTTGGTGCAGGTTACTGGCTACGCCGAAGACGACAAGGCCATCCCGGTGACCCAAAAGGTGCTGTTCAAAAGCCGCTACGCCATTGTCACCCCGGAAGCACCCGGCCTGAACATCTCGCGGTCCATCCGGGATGAAAACGAGCGCGACCGCCTGCTGGAAATCGCTAATGAGGTTATGGCAGGCTGCGACTATGGTCTCATCCTGCGGTCAGCCTGCACTGGTGCGGACACGGACGAGATCGCCGAAGACATCGCTGCCATGCGCGCCCTTGCCGAGCAGGTCTTAACCGATGAAGGCAGCGAGCCCGAAACCCTGACCGAAGGGGACACGCCTCACGTGCTCGCCTGGCGGGAATGGTCCGAACCTGCGCAAGTCGAAAGCGAAGCGGGCGGGTTTGAGCGCTGCGGCGTGCTTGATGCGCTGGACGACACCATGGGAATTGGGGTCTCACTCGGCAGCGGCGCATCGTTGTTTGTGGAACCCACCCGTGCTTTTGTTGCAATCGATGTGAACACAGGAACAGACACCTCCATGGCGGCAGGTCTCAAGGCCAATATGGCCTGTGCCAGGACGCTTGCACGTGTCCTGCGTGTGCGCGGCCTGGGCGGCCAGATTGTCGTAGACGCTGCCCCTATGCCCAAGAAGGACCGCCGCGCCTTTGAAAGCGCTCTGCGCACGGCATTTAAAGCTGATACGGAAGAAACCATCCTTGTGGGATGGACGAACCTCGGTCACTTCGAACTGCAACGTAAACGCAGCCGTCTGGCTGTGGCAGGATTGCTTTCATGACTTGCCCTATCTGCGGTGCGAACACCGATCCCAAATATAGGCCTTTCTGCTCTCGTCGTTGCGCAGATGTTGACCTAGCACGGTGGATGAACGGCACCTACACCGTACCCAGTACAAATCAAGAAGATATTGAAAACGCATGGGAAAACGGGCTCCTCGAGGAAGCAGAAAAAGAAAACACACCGCATTAGCAATTTTCTTCAAAAAGGCTCTGGACACTCCCCCAGCCAGAGAATAGAACGCCCTCACCCAAGGCATACAGCCGAACCCAGCCCGGGTAGCTCAGGGGTAGAGCAGTGGATTGAAAATCCTCGTGTCGGTGGTTCGATTCCGCCCCCGGGCACCAATATAATTTCAGCGGTAGAGAAAAACTGCAACGCCTTGAAGGGTAAGGCGGTTTCTCCGGTTCGAATCCCCTTTTTCGACATACGCGTATTGGGGCCGTGAAGGCCAGTCTTAGGACCGTTCTCTTCAATTCGTACGTCCCATTTTCCCATAATCCCCAAGGGCTTGACAGAAACTTCATCGAGAGTTCGAACATCTTTTCGAAGTCTCCATCAGAAGGGCCCTGATCTGATAGTTTTCCCTCCAACATGGCGGTTTCAGAACGCAGTTCCGCGATCCGCTTTTCGTACGCTCGAGCCGTCTCTTCGTGCTGAGTTCGAGCAACCCGGTCGAGCAACGAATTCACTTCGGTGTCGATCTGCCTCATGCGAGTTCGAAGTCTTGAAGCCTCCTCTTTGGCGTTGGATCGATGGCGATCCCAAGCATCTCGGAACATTTAACTGGCGAGTTCGAACGTCTGCTCTGTTGGCGTAAGGTTCTTCAGAACCTCTTCAAACTCGGATTCCAACTTGTCCCTGGGGATTGATTTCCCGCGTTGACTACAGCCTTTGTGATGACAAAGGTAGTAAGGATAGCGCTTTCCGGTACCGCTCATCGACCAACATGATGTGAGGCTATAGCCGCACTCGGAGCAGGTCAAAAATCCGCGCAGAATGAAGTCTCGGTCGAGGTTTTTGCGAGCAGGGGCAACCTTTTTCCCGTTCAAACGATCCTGATTAATCAGGTATACCTCATAGCTAATTAGAGGCTCATGCTGCGCCTTGGTCAACGGAACACCCCAGTCCGCCTTTTCGAGATAACCAGCATATACCAAGCGCGTTAGCAGCGCCGTTACACGGTCAAATTTAACTTCCTTGGACCCACGTGGGCGGGGAAACTCAGGGTTGATATCCAAGAACCGCTTGACCTCCGCTTGGCTCTGGAAACGGCCAGAGGCGACTTCTGAGCCTCCCCATCTGAACTGGTCCACCGCTATGTTTAGGAAACGGAGGATCAAGAATTGCAAACAAGCGACCGAAGCCAGAAGAGATTGTCTCGAAGTTACGGCAGGTTGAGGTGCTGATGGGGCAAGGCATGCCCCGGCTGGATGCAATCAGACAG
>SPLB01000143.1 GCA_004566265.1 Paracoccaceae bacterium
CATGGACGATCAAGGCCGCGTGCTGACCGAAGGAGATCAGGTGCAGATCGGCGGCAATGAAACTTATGTCTCGCTCTGCCGCTATCATTGGCGTGAAGCGATGGGCGACCTGCCCGACCGCTGACGGAATGAAAAAAGGGCAGTCGCGACCATGGGTGACATCCTGGACGCCTCTGCGGCGCAGAGAACGGCTGCTCTGGCGCCAGACCTAATGACCTACTGCATCGTAGCGAAGGTCGGCTTTTGGGTTATTGTGTGATCTAACCGCGAGACCTGCGATCAATCTCCGCTTGAGCATCTCGAGCAAATTCCACAATCAATCGTTTTGGGCGCACAAAGAGTAAAGCGAGAATTTTTGATTTCAGCCCTTCTGTGGTGATGGTTTCGGTAAAGGTGCCGCGAACGACATGAGGCTCGATCTCTTCAAACTCTGCTAAATACCGACCGGTGAAGTACCCGCCCGACGATGTGACGAGTTCATACCGTCTCGGCGCATCAAAGACAGCTTCCTGAAAGGCGATACGCACGTTGTGCTCTAAAACCTCGGTCCACTGTCGTGACCCAGTTTCACCCTCTAGCCCTACGATGTCGACAACGGACTCGCGCCACTCCGGCAAACTGGCCGGATCAGTATAGACTTCCCAAACCTCCTCAAGCGATCCGTTCAGCGTCACTGCATGTGTTCCTGAACGCGTGTCCGGCACTAAGAAGTGGATAATCGCAATGACAACACCCAATACCGCGACGAAGCCGATGAAAACTGTCGAAAGCATCTTCATACGATCTCCTCTAGCTTACGCCGATAGGCGATCCACTGCGGATCGATAGGGAGTTTCTTGGCGACTTTGTCATCCGGCGCGATCACACGCCAAAATGGTATGACTTTACAAGGCGATTTGCCCTCGTCCATCTCTTCGATGGCATATTCAGCCACAATCCTGAGGAAAATGGCTGTCGAGGCCGGACACATTGCATCGCATTTGTTGCGCCGCGCCAATTGGTTGCGCATCTTTGTGACGTTTGACAGCTCTCCGGCTGGGACAGCGCATATGTAATCCGCCACGATATGGGGCGTGCCCACAAACAGCATCTGCCCTGCCTTGATCCCCGCAAAGCTCTTATCGAGCATCACCTTCTTTGGGGAGCGTTGTTTGTGGAATTTGTCGCATGCTTTCATCTTCATGCGAATAGCCTAACATTAACTGGTTGATTCGCAAAATATGCCCCTATTTTTTCACTTAAATACAATCATTTAAATGAATTCCGGGACGGAAAGATTGCAAAGCATCTGCAAAATGCGGTCGTTCGACTAAAGCAAAGCAAAGGCAGGTTTGTCCCGCTCAGCAGCTCTCTGTATCCCTGCTGAGTCACTGCGGGATTTGGATACAATCGCTCTCGGGACCAATCAAAGGCTTGCGGTATGCAACATTGAAACCGATCAAGCGGGACAGAGGCCGCCATCCGTCCTTGGTGCCAGCTTTTGCCCTGGTTGCAACCGACCCCAAAGGGTAGAATGAAAAAGAGCGCCCCAAACAGAAGCGCCCTTTCTTGTTCTCAGACCCGATTGGGCAGCTCCCTACCCGCCAGATGCGCCGCGAGGTTATCAAGCGCCATGTGCCCCATGGCGCTGCGCACCTCCTCGGTGGCGGTGCCCAGATGCGGCAGCAGGGTTACCTGCTCCATCGCGCGCAAGGTTTCGGGCACCTTGGGTTCGAACTCATAGACATCAAGCCCCGCACCTGCGATCTGCCCGGCGTCAAGGGCCGCAATCAGCGCTGCCTCATCGACCACTTCCCCACGGGCAATATTGATCAGCAACGCGCTGGGTTTCATGGCCGCCAGCACATCCGCGTTGATCAGGTGGCGGGTGTCACCCCCACCCGGCACTGTCAGCACCAGCATATCGACGGAGGACGCGAGCGCGCGCAGATCCACCGCCCGCTCAGATGGGTAGGCTGTTGTCTTTGGACTGCGCGCCACATAGGCAATCTCCATGCCAAACCCGAAATGCGCACGCCGAGCAATGGCGTCGCCAATACGGCCCAAGCCCACCACGCCCAGACGCTTGCCGGTCAGGTGCATCCCCAGCATCTGCGTTGGGTGCCAGCCCTGCCACGCGCCACTGCGCAGCAGTCTTTCTCCCTCGCCTGCGCGCCGTGCGGTCATCAGCATCAGCGTCAGGGCAATATCGGCGGTGGCATCTGTGACGGCACCGGGGGTATGTGTAACCTCCACCCCAACCGCCCGGGCGGCTGCGACATCGATGTGGTTATATCCCACCCCAAAGTTCGCCAGCAACCTGCAGCGCGGTTCGGAGCCTTCGGCAAAGACCTCGGCTGAGAACATGTCACCAAGTGTTGGCACCACCAGATCATAGTCACGCAGGGCCGCGACCATGTCCGCGTGGGTCATTGGCGTGGTCGCGGTCCGGAACTCTGCGCCGAACTCCAACACCGCCCGCGCCGTTACCGCATCCGTCATTGGCCGAGTGATCAAAACCCGCGCCATCAGTGCAACCGTCCGCCCAACGGCAGATCCGCGTCCACCGCCCCATCCGGGCCAATCAGCACCACCTCGCCGTTTTCATCCGGCAGGCCCAAGACCAGCACCTCGGACATGAACTTGCCGATCTGGCGCGGCGGGAAATTCACCACCGCCAGCACCTGTTTGCCCACCAGCATGTCCGGGGTGTAATGCGCCGTCACCTGGGCGGACGTCTTTCTTTCCCCGATCTCTGGGCCAAAATCGATCCACATTTTGATCGCCGGACGCCGCGCCTCCGGGTAGGGTTCAGCCCGCACCACGGTGCCCATACGCACGTCGACCTTCAGAAAGTCATCAAAGGAAATCTCATCAGCCACGCGACAGTTCCTTGGATCGTTTGGTCGCCGCCCCCACTGCGCGCGGCAGCAGGGCGGGGAAGCCATTTTCTTCATCCATCAACACCTCCAGCGCAGCTTGCGTGGTGCCATTGGGCGAGGTCACATTCACCCGCAGCTGCGACGGGCTGTCCTCGGACTGTTCGGCCAATGCACCTGCCCCCGCGACGGTGGCCTGGGCCAGCTGCATCGCCAGATCTTCGGACAGGCCCTGCGCCACACCGCCGGCTGCCAGCGTTTCAATCAGGTGGAAGACATAGGCCGGGCCAGACCCCGACACAGCGGTCACCGCATCCATCTGGCCTTCGTTTTCAAGACGCACGACTTGACCGACCGCAGACAACAACGCTTCGGCCCGGTCCAGATCCGTGGCGTTGGTGCACCCGTTTCCGATAATCGCAGTGATGCCGCGGCCCACGGCTGCGGGCGTATTTGGCATGGCACGCACAATCGGCGTCTCTGCACCCAGCAGTGTTTCGTAGGTTTTCAAAGATGTCCCAGCCGCAACGGACAAAAACAGTGTTTTACCACCGCCGAGGTTCGCCATGGCAGGCAGGGCCGCGCCCATCATCTGCGGCTTTACAGCAATCAGCACAATTGAGGGGGTGCCATCCAGCGCTGCATTGATCCGCACACCAGTGGATTTCAGCCAATCCGAGGGGTTGGGGTCCGTGACCCAGACCATCTGAGGGTTCAGCCCCTGCTGCAGCCAGCCCTCCAGCATCGCAGAGCCCATCTTGCCGCAGCCCACAAGCACCAAGCCATTGCCTGCAATATCGGCCATGTTCATCTTCAGTCCCCTTACGTTTCGGCCCCTTCGAACACAGGCCCATCGGGGACAGGTTTAAGCGCGCCCGTAAGCCTCTGCAATGGCGACATCCATCGCCTCATCTGCGGGGCGGTCGCCCCATGTGGTCAGCTGGATCGCCGGGTAGTAACGTTCACAGTTCATCACGGCCGTCTGGACAATGGCGTCCACCTGTTGCGGTGTCGCCATCTGGCCACCCGCCAGAACGAGCCCATAGCGGAACATCATAAGCTTTTGCTCGGCCCAATACGTAAAGCTACCGGTCCAGCACTGGTCATTCATCTTGTTGACCAGTTCATAAAGGGCGGCTTCCTTGTTTTTCGGCGGCTCCATTTCGAACGAACACACCATGCGCAGGCACTCGTCGTAATCCGACCACGCCAAGGTCAGTGAATAGGTCCGCCACTGCCCCTCAATCGCCATCGCGATCTGATCGTCGGCAATTCGATCGAAATCCCAGTCGTGGTGGCATGCGATATTCTCGACGATGTCGATCGGGTGTAGGTCGTCCTGAAACTGATGCTCGGAAAGGGCCATGTCGTCACCTCTCTGGTCTCTAGCTGTGGGGCAGACAGTTGGCCCCAAACGCTAGCTTTCGCCTCTATGGACCGGGGCGGTTTCCCCGATCCCTACTAGATATGGTGCGACCACACGAGGCCTGTGGCAACCTTTATTTTGGGTATAACTGCAATAAGTTGTGGATGAGATCAGATTTGCCTCAAGATGCCGGCAGTTAGCATGTTCACGACAGGACCCAGATCGGGCGGCGCGAAACACCTCGCGGTCCGTGCCGTTCAAGACGTGAGACGTGCCTTGACTTGGGTGGCTTGGCCGCATCAGCGCAACCTGACGGCGGGTTCTCCAAAGGCCTCACGCACACCGCACCACAGATGCGCCGCCCAGCACTCCCGACCCGACTTTGCGTCACAATGCCCCCTACCCCTTCAAATGGGGGACATCGCCGCGCCCCTGAAACCGGCCTCACAGTCAAGAACATACCCCTTTTCGGGGGGGCTCGCTGCATGTGGTCAACATCAATCTGGCATGGCTACGTGCCAACGCGAAGGAGCACAGCTCTTTCTCCAGATCGAATTCGATCAGCCCTTGGCTTCTAGCGCATCCAGACGCGCTTGCAGGGCTTCGTTTTCCTCACGCGCTTTCTGCGCCATGGCGCGCACCGCGTCGAATTCCTCGCGGGTGACAAAATCGCGGTCGGCAAGCCAGCGGTCCAGCATGCTTTTCATGGCGGTCTCCGCCTCTTCGCGGGCGCCCTGGGCCACGCCCATGGCATTGGTCATCAGCTGTGAAATATCATCAAGGATCTTATTGCGACTCTGCATTTGCTTGGCTCTCCCAGAAATCACTTACCCCCGAAGGGTTCCCCCTCTATATGGAGATCAAACCGGGAAACGACAAGCCGTTCCCCCCGCAATTGTCCGCATCCGAGAGCAAAGTACCGAATGATCCCTTTCCCCAATCTCTCGCCCGAGATTTTCACCATCTCATTGTTTGGGGCAGAGTTCGCCCTGCGCTGGTACGCGATGGCCTATATTGTCGGACTGCTGATCGCTTGGTGGCTGGCCGTGCGCGCGATCAAACGTGCGGATCTCTGGCCTGCGGGCCAGGTCCCAATGCAGCCCCGTCAGCTGGAGGACCTGATGACCTGGATCATCCTGGGCGTTATTTTGGGCGGCCGCTTGGGCTATGTGCTATTTTACCAGCCCGCCTATTACCTTGCGAACCCGGCGCAGATCCTGCGGGTCTGGGAAGGTGGCATGGCATTTCACGGCGGGCTGATCGGGGTGATCGTCGCCGCGTGGATCTACAGCGCGCGCCATGGCATCAACCGCCTGTCGATCGCCGATCTGATCGCGCAATCTGTTGCCCCCGGCCTTCTGTTGGGACGGGTATCGAACTTCATCAACGCCGAACTTTGGGGCCGTGCCACCGCCTCCCCGTTTGGGGTGATTTTTCCGGGCTCTGCGGCGCAAAACTGCGGCCAGCCGATTGGTGATCTTTGCGCACGTCATCCCAGCCAGCTTTATGAGGCGGGTCTCGAAGGGCTGCTGCTGGGCGC
>SPLB01000144.1 GCA_004566265.1 Paracoccaceae bacterium
ACTGTGGCCAGACACATTCCAAGGGTCCAAGGGCGCGGCGCCTCCTTGGACCCCTGGTGTTCCTCAGCGCATGCGGCTGACAATAACGGTGACCTCAGGCTTCTTACCGATTTCCTGATTGGCTGTATTGCGCGCAATCCGGCGCAGCTCTTATTCCAGTTTGTCGTCATCCTTCAGGGTCTTCGCCCCTGCCCGCATCAAGAACTGGTGCAGATCTTCTTCCATGATCTCGACCAGTTCCGCGTCCGAAGCGCCAGTTTCAGCCACTCCTTTCAGGTCGACCCAGGGTTCGCCCAGAGGTTCATCGTCTTCGTCGATAATGACGGTCACAACCACATGGCCATTCAGCGCCATGCGGATCCGGTCACGCACCACGCCATCCATGGCCCCAATTTTCACAGACCCATCGAGATAGGTCCGTCCCGTGTCGATGTACTCGGCCACCTTTGGCGCGTCGCCGGTCAGGTCCATCATCATGCCATTGACGGCAATCGCTGACGCCATGCCCTTCTTCTCCGCCAGACGTGCGTGCTGACGCAGGTGACGGTGTTCCCCATGCATCGGAATGACCATCTGCGGTTTCACGATATCATGCATCTTTTCCAAATCCGGACCATTGGCGTGACCAGAAACGTGATAGAGGCCCGAGCTTTCATCGACCACATCAACGCCCTTTTCCGAAAACTGGTTCATGATCCAGATCACGCCCTTCTCATTTCCAGGAATGGTCTTGGAGGAGAACAGGAACAGATCGCCTTCTTTCAGCTCCATCCCACGATACTTGCCACGGGCCAATTGGGCCGTCGCCGCACGGCGTTCGCCCTGCGACCCCGTGGTGATCAGCATCAGGTTTTCACGCGGTATTTCCTGCGCCTCTTCGACCTGAATGACCGTTGGGAAGTCCGTCAGAACGCCGGTCTCTAAAGACGCTTCGATCATGCGGCGCATTGCACGCCCCAGAAGGACAATCGACCGCCCCGCCCGCTCACCGGCTTCGGCCAGTGTTTTTACACGCGCCACATTTGAGGCAAAGGTGGTCGCCGCCACCATCCCGGGCGCTTCCGAGATGAGTTTGGTGATTGCAGGTGCGAGCTCGGATTCCGAACGGCCCTCGTGCTGCGAGAAAACATTTGTTGAATCACAGATGAGCGCCTTCACGCCATCTTTGGACACCTCTGCCCACAAATCGGGATCAAAGGGTTCGCCGACAATCGGGTTGTGATCGATTTTGAAATCGCCTGTGTGAATCACGCGACCCACAGGGCTGTCAATCATCAAGCCGCCGCTTTCCGGAATGGAGTGCGAGATTGGCACAGCGGAGACCGTGAACGGACCCAGCGCGCGTTTCTCCGGGTAGGGAGAGATCGTGATGACATTCTCCGGGTCATGGCCACGTTCTTCCATCTTGCGACGGGCGAGGTTCGCGGTGAAGGCGCGCGCATAGATCGGCACGTTTAGTCGCGAATAGAGATGCGCCACTGCACCAATGTGGTCTTCGTGGCCGTGGGTAATGAAAATTCCCTCCAGTTGATCGGCGCGCTCGGCCAACCAAGAAATATCGGGCATGATCAGGTCCACGCCCGGCGTGGTGTCCATATCCGGGAAGGCCACGCCCAAATCCACGAGGATCAGGCGCTCTTTGCCCGGCTCACCATAGCCATAGACATAGGCGTTCATGCCAATTTCACCTGCCCCTCCAAGGGGGAGGTAGATCAAACGTTCGGTGCTCATAAGCTGGTACCGTTTTCCCTATTGTATTCGTGGATGATCCGAAGCCCTTGCATGGTCAGATCTTCCTCGAAGGCGTCAAAAAGTTCTGCTGTTTGCTGGAAAAGCGGCGCCAGCCCGCCGGTCGAAATCACTTGCATGGGCGCGCCGTGTTCGCCTTTGATCCGCGTGCAGATCTCGCGCACCAGACCGATGTACCCCCAGAACACGCCGGATTGCATGCACGTTACGGTATTGGTACCAATGACCTTCTGGGGTTTGGAGATATCCACATGAGGAAGCGCCGCAGCCGCGTGGTGCAGCGCCTCAAGGCTAAGGTTCACGCCAGGTGCGATCACGCCCCCCACATAGGCACCATCCCTGTCGACAACGTCGAACGTCGTGGCTGTGCCAAAGTCCACCAAAATCAGGTTGCCACCGTATTTTGTATGCCCCGCCACGGTGTTGACCAGACGGTCAGGACCTACCGTGGTTCCACTGTCCACGCGTATATCCACGGGAAGCAGGCAATCCGGCTTGCCCACCACAAGAGCGCGCGTGTTGAAATAACGGTCAGCGAGAACACGCAGGTTAAACACCACACGCGGAACGGTCGACGAGATGATCACATCGGTGATTTCGACCGCTATACCGCGGATATTCATCAGCGTAGACAACCAGACATAATACTGATCCGCGGTGCGCTGCCATTCTGTCGAGGTGCGCCAATGGGCGATCTGGGTGTCGCCATCGTAGAGCGCAAAAGCGGTGTTTGTGTTGCCGCAGTCAACTGCCAAAAGCATAATCGCCCCCTCAGAAGAAAATATCGCCAGCGGGGATTGCGATCACTCCCTTGGCGGTTTTGAGAACTAGGCTGCCTGCCTCGTCAACTGTTTCGAAAGTTCCAGTGTATTCGACGCGTGTGGTGCGTGCGGTGATGACCTCGCCCAATCTGGCGGCCCGCTGCAGCCAGGCTGTGCGGATTGGTTCAAATCCATAAGTAACAAAGCTGTGCTCATGCCGCGCATAGGCCGCCGCAAGCACATCAAGAAAACTCTCTGGATCAATCTGCACCCCGCGTTCAGACAGCAGTGACACCGGCCAAACGGCTCCGGGCTCTAACCATTCCTTCATCGGGGTCTCGCGAAGATTCACACCAATCCCTATCGAAAGGTAATTCACCCCACCCTGCTGACCCGCGCTCTCCAGCAGTATCCCTGCGAGTTTACCGCCATTCAAAAGCACGTCGTTAGGCCATTTGAGCGCCAGCCCATCTGTGCGTCCCGTCACGGCCTCCACCGCGTCATATAGCGCAAGTGCGGCTACAAAGCTGCGCAGTGCAATCTGATCCGGGGGACCCTCAGGGCGAAGAATAAGCGTGCCTGCAAAATTGCCCTTGGGATCCTTCCAATCACGACCGCGCCGACCGCGCCCTTTTGTCTGGCGCAGCGCAAGGATCCACTCGGGTCCGGAAATTGTGGGGGCGATACGGGCGGCTTCGTCCAAGGTGCTGTCCACCTCGGCCAGAACCCGGCGTCCGTATCCTATTGGCCAATCAGTCATAACCGCCCCTTTAACAGCCGATTGCACAAAAGGCAAAAGGCCCGGTCTCTCGGACCGGGCCTATTTTCGAATACTTCCCGTGCCTTATTTGACAAGCGTCGCTGCAGCCGCCTCGGCCGCGCCTTCAACGCCAAGAGTGGTGAGCGTGCCAACGACCATCAAACCCGCGCCGACCACAAAGAACGACAACAAAACCGGGGAACGGTTGGTTTCCACGCCTTCGACCTCTTCGCCAAAGTACATGTAGTAGACAATGCGCAGGTAGTAAAAAGCACCAATGACTGATGCAACCACACCAAGGATCGCCAACCACGCTAGGCCTGCGTCAAATGCCGCTTGCAGCACCATGAACTTGCCGAAGAAGCCAAGCATTGGCGGCACCCCCGCCAACGAGAACAGCAGGATCAGGACCCCCAGCGCCCTGCCTGGTTCACGTTTTGCGTATTGGTTGAGCGAGTGAATATCTGTCACGGGCGCGCCGTCACGCTCCAGCATCAGTATGAAAGCAAACGTACCGATGTTCATGGCCACGTATATGGACAGATAGACCAAAAGGGCTTCAATCCCGAGCTGGGTTCCCGCAGCGAGTCCCATCAGCGCATATCCCATGTGGGCAATCGAGGAATAGGCCATAAGGCGTTTGATGTCAGTCTGACCGATCGCTGCAACCGCTCCAAGGAACATGGA
>SPLB01000145.1 GCA_004566265.1 Paracoccaceae bacterium
GTCTCATGGCCGAGGAGGCCGCGCGTGACCTTGAAGGGTTCTTTCTGAAGATCGAACAGGGTCGGCCTTTTGTGACTCTCAAGCTCGCCAGCAGCTTTGATGGCCGCATTGCGACTGGTTCAGGTCACAGTCAATGGATCACCGGATCGCAGGCGCGCCGTGTGGTGCATGCCATGCGCGCCCGCCATGACGCGGTGATGGTGGGGGCCGGAACGGCGCGGGCCGATGATCCGTCGCTCACCGTGCGCGATCTTGGGATGGATTACCAACCGGTCAGGGTTGTGGTCTCCCGGCATCTGGACCTTCCGTTGATGAGTCAGCTGGCCCGCACCGCGAAAGACGTGCCGCTGTGGCTCTGCCACGGGCAGGGGGCCGATAGTGAACGCATCCGGGCGTGGGATGGGATTGGGGCCAAGCTTCTGGCCTGCGACCTTCACGGCGTGCAGCTCAATCCGACTGATATTTTGGCACAACTGGGCTCAGCAGGTTTAACCAGCGTCTTTTGCGAGGGTGGTTCTGCGCTCGCTGCGACGCTTCTCGCGCATGATCTGGTGGACGAACTTGTGGGCTTTACTGCGGGCCTCACCATTGGGGCCGAAGGCATGCCCGCGCTGGGGGCGTTGGGTGTAGGACGACTTGAGGACGCGCCCCGTTTCCAACTGGTCGACAGCCGCCCCGTTGGCCCCGACATCCTCCATCGCTGGCGGCGCGCCCAGTCCTAAGGGGTGTTGCGCCCTCAGCGCCCGCCGGTTTAAGCCCGCAGTTGCGCCACTGCGCTAGGCTGCCCCTGTCATGACACGCAGCAGGAGCCCGGCCGCCCCAAGACCACCCTCGCTCGGGTGCAGGGCGATCCGGCTAGGAATTCCGACCCGGGTGGGGGGATCGCATCCCCCTCGGGCGTATCCGAGTGCAAAAACCCAATAGAGCGGCGCCGCTCTTTCTTACTGCCCCCAGGCTGCCCCCTCGCCGCACCACAGCGGACGAGGACAATGCTGCTGGTTCAGCGCCACAGATGGGCGTGGCTCGCGAGCGCGCCTTGGGCCTTGGACAGCACCCGCAGCCCCGGATGCCGCGCAGGGATCGTGCCGGTGATCAGCCGGTCAACCGCAACCTCAGGTGAACAGGGCAGACCGCTTAGCGGGTCAAAATACCGCGGGTAGTCAATCAGCGCCGCATGGGCAAGGCCCAGGATCGACGGCTTTGCGCTCCGCCAGTGTGGCGCTTCCAGCCGGTCGCGCGTGAGCCCCCAGCCCGCATAAAAGGGCAGGCCGACGCAGGTCACAGGCACCCGCCGCAACAGCGCCTCGAAGCCCAAAAGCGAAGTCATGGTCCAGACTTCATCCACCAGATCCAGCAGAGCTATGGGGTCTGCGTGTTCGGCCACGTGATCGGCCCATGCGTCTGCCTTGATCTTGCCGGGCCGCAACCCGCTTTCGACATCGGGGTGGGGTTTATAGATGATCACCGCATGAGGGTGCCCGGCGCGCACCGCTTGCAACAGCTTCATATTGGTGTTGATCTTGCCCGTCCCCAGCCGGATCGAGGCATCGTCTTCCACTTGACCGGGCACCAGAATACGCCGCCCCTTTGGCAGGTCATCGGGCAGCTTTGCCACGCCTCCAAGATTGTATTTCGACACTTCCTGCTGGACCAGCCGCATTACCAGATTTTCTGCACGGCGCTTCTGTGTCGGGCTCAGTGTTGCACGGGCGGCAATAAGATCGTCCAGGTCGCTCTGCCGGGTGGGGTCATAATAGATCCCCTGCCGGTCCAAAATCAGCGACAGCGGCGGCACCAGTTCGGCCCCCAGACCTCGGGATCGCAGAAACCCATCCTCAAGATGCCATGCGCCTGCATGGTCCTTGGTGGTCTTGCTGGCCCAGGCCATCCAGTTCTTGCCACTGCGCGCGGCTTTAGGGGCACCGTTGGCAAAGCTCATCTTTTTGTGTCTGCCAAAAAACTGCTGCAGGGATTTGCGCTTCCAGAGCCGCATTTCCGCCCCGACCCAGCCTGCACGGTCCTCGCGCCAGGCCCGCACCCGCGCCTCAAGGCTGTCGATCACCGTTTCCAGCTCGCATAGGCAATCATTGTGCGGATCATACCAGGTGGGAAATTCCATCATCGCGGCCTGAAACAGCTGCGCGCGGGTCAGTTTCCGGTGACGACCGGGAGGCGGGAACTCATCCGACGTCAGCCCCCAGCCCGCATAAAACGGCTGGCCAAAAACGCGGGGTTTGTGCCCGGCTAGGATGGCTTCAAACCCCAGCTGCGAGGACACGGTGTAGACCGCAATCGCGCCCTCCAGCAGCGCATAGGGTGACACCGGTGTATCCAGCACGCTGATTCGACCGCGGGCGTCGGTGTCCGTGAAATAACCGGGACGATAGCCGCGCGCGGTTTCAGGGTGCGTCTTGATCACAATCCGCGCGCCGGGGTGTTCCTCTTGGGCAAAGGTCAGCATTTCGCGAAACCGCCCCTGATCCGCGCCGGGAAAGGGGATTGAACCGGTCACAGCCGCATCGCCGCGCACCTGATCGACCACAAGCACATAGCCTGGGTCGGGCGCGGGGGTGGCGGGGTGAAA
>SPLB01000146.1 GCA_004566265.1 Paracoccaceae bacterium
CCACCGGTGGAGTATCGCTCTGGCTTGGGGTGACCCGGGTGCAGCTTTTGGCGTACGAACGCCATGCGCTGAGCCAGACGGCTATCGTTGCGGTGACTGCAGGCCTGGTTGAGGCGCTTTTGGGCACGGCTTTTGGACCACAGGTGCCCTTTGGCGCCCATGTGGTCTTTGCGCTGAGCTATCTCACCTTCATGGTGCTGGCCCGGGCGGTGCTGTATCAGCTGGTGCTGGCCGTCTACCGCGCGGCACGCCCCGCGCGCCATGTACTGATCTATGGGGCAGGCAATACCGGGACCCAATTGGCCCAGGCCCTGAAGGCCCATGATGAAATTACCCCCGTAGCCTTTGTGGATGACAATAAATCCCTGCAGGGCATGACTCTGATGGGGCTGCCGGTCTATGCGTCGGCCCGGCTGCAACAGCTGGCCCAGGACCGCAATATCAGCCGCGTGCTGTTGGCGATGCCATCGCAAAGCCGACCGAAACAGGCGCAGATCATTCAGCGGCTGCAAAAGCTGGGACTGGAAGTACAGGCCCTGCCTTCTTTTGCGCAGCTGATTGGCGAGGAAGCACTGGTGGACAAACTGACCCCGGTTGCACCGCAGGTCTTTCTGGGCCGCAATGCCCGCGATGTCTCGCTGCGGGAGGCAGAGGTCTGCTACCGGGACAAGGTGGTGCTGGTGTCCGGGGCCGGGGGCTCGATCGGATCCGAGCTCTGCCGTCAGGTGCTGACCTGCGGACCCTCCAAAATGGTACTTTACGAACTGTCAGAGCTGGCGCTTTACACTATTCATCAGGAATTGTCCCAGCTGGTCCAGGGCAGCCAGATCGATCTGGTGCCAATCCTGGGGTCGGTCACGGACCCGCGTCAGGTGCGCAGGGTTTTGGGTGATCATGATGTCGAGGTGGTGCTGCATGCGGCCGCCTATAAACATGTGCCCTTGGTCGAGGCCAACCCGCTGGCGGGTCTGGCCAACAATGTTTTTGGCACCCATACTCTGGCACAGGCGGCAGGCGACTGTGGGGTCGAGCGGTTTATTCTGATTTCCTCGGACAAGGCGGTGCGCCCGACCAATGTGATGGGGGCCTCGAAACGGCTGGCAGAGCTGGTGGTGCAGGATCAGGCCAGCCGCAGCACTGATACGGTCTTTACCATGGTGCGTTTTGGCAATGTCCTGGGCTCCTCCGGCTCGGTCATTCCGCTGTTTCAGGAACAGATCGCCCGCGGCGGTCCGGTCACGGTGACCGATCCGCGGGTGAAACGCTATTTCATGACCATCTCCGAGGCGGTGCAGCTGGTTCTACAAGCCGGATCGGATGCCCGCGGGGGCGAGGTCTTTGTGTTGGACATGGGCGAGCCGATTTCCATCCTGCAGCTGGCCCGACAGGTGATCGAGGCGGCAGGCTATAGCGTGCGTGATGCGGATCTGCCCAGCGGGGATATCGAGATTGACATCATCGGGCTGCGCCCCGGTGAAAAAATGGAAGAAGAGCTAACCCTTTGCGAAGAGCTGGTGACCACACGCCATGCCAAGATCTTCTGCGCCCGCGAAATGGTGCTGTCAGAAATCGAAGTCGCCTCTTTCCTGCGCGGTCTGCGCCAGGTAGTGGCGACGGGCAATGTGGCAGAGGCCCGCGCATTGATTACCCGTTGGGTCGAAGGCTATGTGCGGGTTGGGGTCAGACAGCTAGACCCCATACAGGCAACAGAGCGTAAACACTCCTGAGGTTGGGTGCTGTCTTTCCGGGGACTTGTTTCTATAAGGGTGTTGCAACACGAAGCGGAGCGGCAGAGCACAACAACAGCTGCCGGATAACAGCAGAAACAGAACGGGCAGACGCTGAAGCTATGACATTATCTCCCAAAATATACCACTGTGCGCCCCTGGCGGCTGTTCTATGGGTCGGCCTGTCCGTGGCGCCCCCGCTGGCTGCATGGGGTGTGTCGGTTATATCCGCGCGGGCCGAAACGGCGGCCGAGCAAGCCACAGAGGCACCGGCTGCGAACGCGTTTCTAGCCCGGCTGTTCGCCGGGGCGATCAGCGATCCAGTTCTGGGACTAAGCGAGCGCTATGGCCCGCTGGCCTTCAACGCTGTGGGGGCAGAGATGACCGCCCGCTATGGCGGTCTGCGGTTCTCTGCCACCCTGGCCAAAATCGGTACCGGGCAGGACAGCGTCTCAGGCTGGGGGGACAGCAGCAATGTGCCGCTTTATAATCTATCTTACGGGTTTGGGGCCAATGATTGGCGGGTCGGTTTTGGCAAACGCACACGGCACTGGTCGCCATCTGCGACCACATCTCTATTCCTGTCCCGCAACGCACCCGCTTTCCACGCCGCCTATATGGAAAAGACGGGCGACACAGCGATCGACCTTCCGGTTCTGCGCGCCCTTGGCCCGTGGAAAGCAGAGTTTTTTGTTGGCACTACCAGCGACAGCGGTCAGCCTGACAATGCCCGGATCATGGGCATGCGCCTGCAGATCCGCCCGGCGCGGGGACTGGAGCTGGATTTCATCCGGACCGCACAATGGGGTGGGGCCGGTTATGCGTCCGGAGGCGGGGCCTTTTGGGATGTGCTGACCGGATCCACCAATGAAGGCCCGGCGGCAAATGCCAATCAGATGGCAGGCTTTGGTGTGTCTTATCGTCCGCCTGTCGGGCAGGAAAACTGGCGGGTCTATGGCCAGCTGGCCGGCGAAGACGAAGCGGGCGGGCTGCCCTCCTGCCTGTTTTATCTGGCGGGTGTGAGCCTGGATACGCAGACTTTTGGCGTCCCGACGACCGTTGCACTGGAAACCGTGGATACCCGCACTGAACAGAGCGCAAACGGCTTTTGCGGGGCCAATTCGGCCTATAACAACGCGGTCTACTCTTACGCCCATAAAGGTCAGGTTCTGGGCGCCGCGCTGGACAGCCAGGGCCGGTCGATCGGGCTGAATGTCAGCCATGAATTCAACCAATTGTCTGTGGACTGGAGCCTCCGCCATATTCTGGTCAACGAGGCCTCCGCCGCCAGCCATCGGTTGAGCAGCCGCCGGGTCGAAGGCACGGTGGCCATGCTACGCGCCGTCAGACCTTTTGGTTCGGGGCAGATCGAGGGCATCCTGGCCTATCAGGGGGTTGATCTGAACAAGGTTGGCAGCCCCAAAAGCCTGCGCGCAGGGGTTGGGATGTCACTGGATTTCTGAGCAGAGCCAATGATGCGCTAACACTCAGACCAGAGCGCCCGATCGGGGGATGCCATCTTTGTATTCGCGGGTGATCACAATGTGCGCCTATATCCGGGCGGAGAGGTGTGTGAGACAGGTCTTCTTGGTCGTAAACGGCCGAGATTTTGTGTTCCAATAGATGATAATCACGGTCAAGAGCTTGAGACTGGCCAAGGGTTCACCTTGGGCACGGTTAGAATGCGCTCGCGGATTTCATCCTGACGGTCAATCCGCAAGGCGTTCTTCAAGGTCTAGTGCGTTTATCACCCTTATTCAGGCTAATTTGTGTATGGCGCCGCAATTTTCTGTCTGTGAGCCGTTGCGTGATTTGTAGGGCGCACTCGATCTCTGACCAGAAACATTTAGAAACAATAGTAGAAATCATTGCTTCTCAGTGATTGCCAACAGGCCCTAGTCCTGTGATTCACGTGTTTTGCGGGTATAATTGAGCGCGTTTGGTTCTGGCGTCGTCGGTTGTGAAGTGCCAGTTGGTCTTTGTGTTCTCCGCGTTGTGATTGCTTGTCCAGGCGGAGACCTCTGTTTGCAAAGATGATTGGTCAGGGGTGCGTCGCCGCAGGCATTGGCGGGCAAGAAGGCTGAGTTCGCATTCGACGATGGTGAGCCAG
>SPLB01000147.1 GCA_004566265.1 Paracoccaceae bacterium
CTGAAAGGTGATTCCATGGATTTTCAAATTTGGTTGGCATTTGTTGCCGCTTCAATTGCGATTCTGCTCATCCCGGGCCCAACGGTCCTGCTTGTCATGAGCTATGCCATAAGCCAAGGGAAGAGGGTCGCGATTGCAACGGTTGCCGGCGTGGCCTTGGGAGATTTCCTTGCGATGTCTGCATCACTGGCCGGTCTGGGGGCTTTACTCCTTGCATCAGCAACCCTTTTTAAAATTTTGAAATGGGTCGGAGCGGCCTATCTTATTTATTTGGGAATCAGGTTGTTTCAAAGCTCATCGACGGCTTCGTTGGGCGAAGTTGAAACGATGACCGAAACGAAAGAAACCAGCGTGTTCGCGCACGCAGCAGCCGTAACAGCGCTTAATCCCAAATCAATTGTGTTTTTTGTCGCCTTTGTACCTCAGTTCATTACGGTCGACAGCCCGCTGCTGCCGCAGTTTGCCATCCTAATCGCGACATTTGTCGGACTGGCTTCAATCAACGCACTGGCGTATGCGCTCTTGTTTAACCAACTAAGATCCGCGGTAACGAAACCGTCGGTGGCGGCGTGGTTTTCACGCTTTGGTGGCGGTGCCTTGATTGCAATGGGCGTAGCAACAGCCGCATTCAAGCGCACTGAGTAAACATCGGGTGGTTCTCGGATTTGATAAGCACTTTTTCACGACGCACTTTGGACATGCCCGCTGCGGCTATGGGCTATGATGAAAGGTGCCAATTGGTGGCAGAGAGCATCTGGGCTGTGTCGTTGTACATCAGGTTGGGCGCGCTGGCGGCACCAAATGCCGCGTGTTTCGGTGAAATACCGCAAGACGCGCACACAGTTTTGAGTGTCGCGTGATCAGAGCTCGATAGTATGTGGACCGCACCGGGCAGCGCCCGCGGCCAAAATGCTCATCTCTCAACACTGCCTTGCGTCAATGTGTTCAGGATTAACTGTGAAGCTAGGCGTCTGGCGGAAACGGCCAAATTGGCATCGACCTAAAAGAGCCTCTTACAAAAGGCGGTCTGTGCGGCGATGCGATCTAAGACGGACCGCAAAAAGAAACCTGCCTGCGGCCATGGAAAACGGGCCGATAATCGGGCGGAAGGGAATGCGCTGCAAATTTTGCAGCTCCATCACGTGGAAACAAAAAAGCAGGTGCATTTTTGCGCCTGCTTTTGTCTTCTTTCGTAAACTGACACGTCACTTGCGCGGCGGATGGTCATCATGCAGGGCGTCAGGGTCCTCCTTGCCAACGCCACGGAAGACAAATTTGAAAGGCAATATCCAAGCCACTCCAAGAACAATGTAAACCGCCAGTTCGACCAAGATATGCGGCCGGTTTATCAGGTTCAAAACCGTGACAGCCACGGCGATATAAAGTGGCATCCCAACAAGTAACAGAACCAACGCCCAAAACCTGCGGGCGCGGTAGCTCAATCCCTTGCGCGGGGTGTTTTGCTTACTCTCACCCATCAGTCAGCAAAGGGGTCTGTTACGAGAATTGTGTCGTCGCGCTCGGGGCTGGTCGACAGCAATGCCACCGGACAGTCGATCAGCTCTTCCACGCGTTTGACGTATTTGATGGCGTTGGCTGGCAGGTCATTCCAGCTGCGCGCACCCTCGGTGCTTTCGCTCCAGCCGGGCATTTCCTCGTAGATCGGCTTGCAGCGTGCTTGTTCGTCCGCCGCGGTTGGCAGATACTCCAGGCGTTCGCCGTCCAGATCATATCCAGTACAGATTTTCAGGGTCTCAAAGCCGTCCAATACGTCAAGTTTCGTGAATGAGATACCGTTGATGCCAGATATCGCGCAGGTCTGGCGCACGAGGCAGGCATCAAACCAGCCGCAGCGGCGCTGACGGCCTGTGGTCGTGCCAAACTCGTGACCACGGGTGCCAAGACGTTCGCCATCTGCATCAGGGGTGCCGTCATCCTTCAAAAGCTCGGAGGGGAACGGGCCCTCACCCACTCGGGTCGTGTAGGCCTTCACAATGCCCAGCACGTAATCGATGGAATTTGGACCTATGCCAACGCCCGTCGCCGCTTGGCCCGCGATCACATTTGACGAAGTCACGAAAGGATACGTGCCAAAGTCGATGTCCAAAAGCGCGCCTTGCGCACCTTCAAACAGGATGCGTTTGCCGGCTTTGCGCTTCTCATTCATCACCTTCCAGACCGGGGCTGCAAACGGCAGGATCTGCACCGCGATCTGTTTCAGCTTTTCAAGCAGCGCGCCCCGATCGATGGGGTCAACGCCCAGGCCTTTGCGCAGCGGATCATGATGCTGCAGGGCACGGTCCACGCGCGCTTCAAGCGTTGCTTCATCGGCGAGGTCAGCCACACGGATCGCACGGCGACCCACTTTGTCTTCGTATGCCGGACCGATACCACGACCCGTGGTGCCGATTTTGGTGCCCTTAGACGCCGCTTCCTCGCGGGCGCGGTCCAGTTCGCCGTGAAACGGCATAATCAGCGGCGTGTTTTCCGCGATCATCAGGGTTTCGGGGGTGATCTCGACGCCCTGTGCACGGACGGTCTCGATTTCGTTCATTAGGTGCCAGGGGTCCAGAACCACGCCATTGCCAATAACAGACAGCTTGCCACCGCGCACAACGCCGGACGGCAGCGCGTGCAGCTTGTAGACTTTGCCATCGATGACGAGGGTATGGCCTGCATTATGGCCACCTTGGAACCGGGCGATTACATCGGCACGTTCACTGAGCCAGTCAACGATCTTGCCTTTTCCTTCATCGCCCCACTGGGCGCCCACAACGACAACGTTGGCCATGGTACGGTCCTATCTACCTACGTGTTGAAACCGTGACCCCCTATAGCGGGGCTGAAGGCAGAGGGAAACCGGTAATTCGTCGTAGAACGGTTACAATCTACGCAACGGCATAATCACTTGATTTTCGCGACGCCGCAGGACAGCGTTGCGCCATGCATAAATCATTTTCACGACCTGCCTTTCACGTCCTGATTATTGTGCTTCTGACGGCGCTTACCCAATTGGGCGGCCTTGCGTGGCTGCTGTCCCGGTTCCTGCGACGCAAGATCTTCGGATTTTTTGCGCTCTACATCGCGTTTTCCGTCGCCAGCCTCTGGGTCGCGCCTTTGGGGGGCCGCGTAGCGATCAGCTGCGCATCAGACAGCCCTTTGCAGGTCCAAAGTTGGTTCTATTGCATTACCAACCGCACCTATGTTCAGCCCGAACTCGCCGACGTCCTAGAAGATGCCGCCGCCGCAGTGGAGGCAGCCTATCCGGGGACCGAAACACTCATGCTGGACGGCAGCCTGCCTTTTGTCGACGGTTTTCCCCTGTTGCCTCATTTATCCCATGATGACGGAAGAAAGGCCGATCTGGCATTCTACTACCGCGATGGAAAAGGCGGCTATCTGCCAGGGCGCACCAAATCCCCCATAGGGTTCTTTGCCTTTGAAGATGGCCCCACCGATTGCCGGGCCCAATGGCCCACGCTACGTTGGGATATGGGCTGACTGCAACCCTATTGGCCCAGTTGGGAAATTGATGAGGCCCGCACAGCAAAGCTGATCGAGGTGCTTGCTGCGGATTCGCGAGTGGGAAAGATCCTGCTGGAACCACACCTGAAAGACCGGCTGAAGCTGGACCACCCAAAGATCCGCTTTCAGGGGTGTCGTGCTGCGCGACATGATGACCACATTCACATGCAATTGCAGTGACCTAACAGATTGAAAACGGTTCTGACCAACTGCCCCCTTGCCCCGCGCGGCAATCTTGCATAAACATCGCCCGATAGTCTGCCAATGCCGAAGGGTTCCATGGAAAACGTTGTCCTGATCATTCACCTCCTCCTTGCTCTGGGTTTGATTGCCGTGGTTCTTCTGCAGCGCTCCGAAGGTGGGGGCCTCGGCATGGGTGGCGGTGGCGGCGGTGGTGCCGTGTCCGGGCGCTCCGCAGCGACCGCGCTGACACGTCTAACCTGGATGCTGGCAGGCGCTTTTATCCTGACGTCGATCACCCTGACAGTTCTGGCCGCGCAGAAATCTGCAGGGTCTTCCGTTGCGGACCGCATTGAGCTGGCCCCGGCGTCAAATGATCCGGTTCTGCCGACGGCCCCCTTGGGCAGCGACCTTCTGCCGCCCTCCCAAGCTGACAATGTGCCGCTGGCACCAAGCGCCGACTAAAATACTAAACTTAGCGATTGAAAAGAGAACCGTAACAGCATCTTGCGGTTCTCTTGC
>SPLB01000022.1 GCA_004566265.1 Paracoccaceae bacterium
ATTGGACCCAATTCCGCTTCGACCTTGGCTATACCGGCAGCGCTTTCTTCGTAATCGCCGACATTCCACTTGTAGGTCTTGATACCGGTTTCCTCGGTAAACGCGGCAGCGGCTGCGTCGTTGCCAGCGTAGGTCGCTGCGACCTCGCAGCCCTGCGCTTTCAGCGCTTTGGAAATTGCTGCGCCGATGCCGCGTGAGCCGCCGGTAACGAGAGCGATACGTGCCATTTTGGTAGTCCTCCAACTAGTCTTCAATTGGTAATTATATTGCACACGAATACCTGCAGCTGCAATAAACCTTCGCAGTCGAATTTTCCAGACGCAGAATCGTGGCGCCACTCCAAAATACAGATATGGCGCAGCGCCACCATAAACGGTTCAGTGCAACGGCCCAGCAAAAAAGCGAGGGGGCGCCGATGGCACCCCCCTAACTGACTTGATTTTTCAGCGATTTTACGGTCGTTCAACGCAGAGCGCGACGCCCATGCCGCCACCGATGCACAGGGTTGCCAGGCCCTTCTTGGCGTCGCGACGCTGCATTTCGAACAGAAGGGTGTTGAGGACGCGGCACCCGGACGCTCCGATCGGGTGCCCAATGGCAATAGCGCCGCCGTTCACATTGACGATCGATGGATCCCAGCCCATGTCTTTGTTGACGGCGCAGGCCTGAGCGGCGAAGGCTTCGTTTGCTTCCACGAGATCCAGGTCGTCGACGGACCAACCGGCTTTTTCCAGCGCTTTGCGTGAGGCATAGATCGGGCCAACACCCATGATGGAGGGGTCGAGACCTGCAGTGGCGTAGGAAGCAATGCGGGCCAGTGGTTCGATGCCACGCTTTTCCGCTTCATCGGCGCTCATCAGCAAGGGTGCGGCGGCACCGTCGTTCAGGCCAGAGGCGTTTGCTGCGGTCACTGAGCCATCTTTGGCGAAAGCTGGGCGCAGTTTCTGCATGGCTTCGATGGTTGCGCCGTGGCGGATGTACTCATCCGAATCGACAATAATGTCGCCCTTGCGGTGCTTTACGGTGAAAGGGGTGATTTCATCTGCGAACTTGCCCGCTTTCTGTGCGGCTTCCGCTTTGTTTTGCGAGGCTACGGCGAATTCGTCCTGCTGTTCGCGGCTGATCTGCCACTTCTCGGCGACGTTCTCGGCGGTCTGCCCCATGTGGTAGCCGTTGAACGCATCCCAGAGACCGTCACGGATCATGGTGTCGATGTATTTCATATCGCCCATTTTGGTGCCGACGCGCATATGCGCAGCATGTGGGGAAAGGGTCATATTTTCTTGACCACCAGCTGCGACAATGGCGGCATCACCCAACATAATGTGCTGGGCGCCAAGGGCCACAGCGCGCAGGCCAGAGCCACATACCTGGTTCAGGCTCCAGGCAGCCGATTCTTGCGGCAAACCAGCGTTGATATGGGCCTGACGCGCGGGGTTCTGGCCTTGGCCAGCCGTCAGCACCTGACCAAGGATGGTTTCTGACACTTCGGATTTGTCGATGCCGGCGCGTTCCACGACGGCTGCCAAGACGGCCGCACCCAGATCATGGGCTGGGGTATTGGCGAATGCGCCGCCAAAGCTGCCGACGGCTGTGCGTGCGGCGGATGCGATAACTACATTGGTCATAATTGGTGGTCCTCTGACTTAGAAAACGGAAACGCATACCGGCGGGTCACCAAGGCCACAGTTGGGCTGAGGCCGGGGCGTTGACTGCGCGCGCGACGTCTCCTCCCTATCGAGGACAGGCATAGCCCATGTTCGCAGTTGCAGCAATACTTGTGAATTTTCACGCAATAAAGTATCGTAAAACTGTAGCCTTGGGTAACAATTGTATGAATCTCACAAAATCTACGAAGTTGCGAAATGGCGGTCTTTCGAAAAAATGCGACCCTAGGTTTACGCGCGCTTTTGATTGTCGCGGGATTCCCATGGCGGATTGATCGTCGGGGCGCCATAGAGGAATCCTTGAAGGCAATCGGCTCCTGCTTCAATCAGAAATGCAGCATCCTCTTCACGTTCGACCGACTCGGCGACCACAAACATGTCGAACTGTTTTGCAATGGCAATTAGGGACCGCACAACGGCCTGGTTGTCGTGGTTGGCGTGGACGTCGCGCACAAATTGACCGTCTATTTTGACCGCATCAAAAAAGAACTCGCGAAAGTGACCAATTGCGGTTGTGCCCGCACCAAAGTTATCGAGCGCAAATGCGATCCCATGCTGTTGCATCTGATCCATAAAGTCGATCACCAGTTCTGGCGCAGCCATGGCCGATGCCTCTGCAATCTCCAAGACCAGTCGCTCGCCCAGAAACTCGTCCCGCTTCAGATAAGTCTCCAGCACGCGCATCCACTGGCTGTAGCCAATAGAGCGCGCTGACATATTGATCGAAAGGCGTATGTTTGGGTTTCGGGACAGCATCTTTAGCCCCTGTTCCAAGGCTAGGGCATCCAGTTTGCGGCCCAGTTCACGTTCCTCGATCACGTGCATAAAGTCCCGCGCGGGGATCACACGGCCGGTGGCGTCCATTACGCGGATGTAGCCTTCGAAAAACGCGATCATGCCGGGGTTTGAGGCTTGCACTATTGGCTGAAAAGCCAAGAGGGTCTGGTCATGTTTGACGGCCTCTGCCACCATTTCGACAGTGCTGCGGTCCCGGGCAACCACCGCTGCGTTCAGCGGATTTTCGCCGCCTTCGGGAATGTCGGATTTCCAAAAATGGCGTTTTTTCACGTCGCTAACCTCGCGCTTAGAAGCGAAAACCGTGCACGCAAGTGCTGAGTCTCTTCTGCTTCTTGTTCGTATGGTACTCTGTTCCAAAAGGGTTGCTCGAAAATTAAAGCGCGCTTTTTAGTCAAAGGCGCGCAGTAAGGTTTGCGTCAAAATATCTGCTGCTTGGTGCAGGTCATTCCTGCGCAACCAAGGTCGAAATAATAGCTCGCGCGCTGTCAGAGTACCAATCCGCGTCGCCGCGCAGGCGTGCAATTTCCTGACCATCACGGTCTAAAATTACTGTTGTCGGCAGACCAAACACGCTCATGTCCTTTGCCACCAGGCCTTTTCCATCCTGGTGGCGGGGCAGGTCGGTCAGGCCGTTTTCATCAAAGAATTTGGCAATGCCGCCGGGCGTATTGCGTCCGGTGGCCAGGGTCAGCACTTCAAAATCCGCGCCACCGAATTCCTTTTGCAATGCGGCGAGCATGGGCATTTCTTTGCGACAGGGTGCGCACCATGTGGCCCAGAAGTTCAGCAAAACCACCTTGCCACGATAATCTGCAAGACTGCCTTC
>SPLB01000148.1 GCA_004566265.1 Paracoccaceae bacterium
CACGAGCAGATCCAGCCGGTCATCGACCTGATCATCTCTCTTGCGGAAGAAGCGGCAAACGCGCCGTTTGAATTCGTCGCACCGGATTATTCCGAGCTGTACGGCGTGATTAAAGCCGCTGGCGAAGACAAGATGCGCGACGCCTATGCGATCTCTGACAAGCAAGAGCGCGTGGCTGCTGTTGCAACCGTCAAAGAAGAGATCATCGCAGGCCTGAGCGACGAGCAGCGCGAAGACGAGAACCTCGGGTCTGCGCTGAAAAAGCTCGAGTCCAGTGTTCTGCGGGGCGACGTTGTGAAAAACGGCCGCCGCATCGATGGTCGTGCGCTGGATCAGGTGCGTGCAATCGAGTGCGAAACCGGCTTGCTGCCGCGCACGCATGGTTCTGCCCTGTTCACCCGTGGCGAAACGCAGGGTCTGGTTGTCACGACATTGGGCACCGGCGACGATGAGCAATTCATCGACTCGCTGCATGGCAATTTCAAATCCAACTTCCTGCTGCACTACAACTTCCCGCCCTACTCCGTGGGTGAAGTTGGCCGCGTAGGCTCCCCCGGTCGTCGCGAGATCGGCCACGGTAAGCTCGCATGGCGCGCGTTGCAGGCGGTTCTGCCAGCCCCGACCGATTTCCCCTACACCATCCGCGTGGTCTCCGAGATCACCGAATCCAACGGCTCTTCCTCCATGGCGTCCGTCTGCGGTGGCTCTTTGTCCATGATGGACGCAGGCGTCCCGCTGAAGGCACCGGTTGCAGGCGTTGCCATGGGTCTGGTTCTGGAAGACGACGGCGCCTATGGTATTCTGACCGACATCCTGGGCGACGAAGACCACCTTGGCGACATGGATTTCAAAGTGGCCGGTACCGAGGCAGGCATCACCTCGCTGCAGATGGACATCAAGGTTGCAGGCATCACCCCTGAAATCATGAAGTCCGCGCTGGCACAGGCGAAAGAAGGCCGCCTGCACATCCTGGGCGAAATGTCCAAGGCGCTGACCGAGGCGTCCGAGTTCTCCGAGCACGCGCCGCGCATCGAGACCATGAACATCCCCACCGACAAGATCCGTGAAGTGATCGGTTCCGGCGGTAAGGTCATCCGCGAGATCGTGGAAACTTCGGGTGCGAAGGTCGACATCAACGATGACGGCGTGATCAAGATCGCATCTGCCAACGGCGAAGCCATCAAGAAGGCCTATGAGATGATCCACTCGATCGTCGCAGAGCCGGAAGAAGGCGCGGTTTACACCGGTAAAGTTGTTAAGATCGTCGACTTCGGCGCCTTCGTGAACTTCTTCGGCAAGCGTGACGGCCTCGTGCACGTCAGCCAGATCGAAAACCGCCGCCTGAACCACCCGTCTGACGTTCTGAAAGAAGGTCAGGAAGTGAAAGTCAAACTTCTGGGCTTTGACGATCGTGGCAAGGTGCGCCTGTCCATGAAGGTTGTGAATCAGGAAACCGGCGAAGAGATCGTCCCTGAGAAGCAAGAAAAAGCAGAATAATCTGTTGGATCGGAGCGGCTATGGCCGCTCCGATTTGCCTAGGGTGACGGCCGGACCGGCCTGTGTCTGGCCTAGGTCTCCCCAAGATCCTATGTTCCAGAGCTCGGATTTCCTATGAAGCTGGATGCAATCAAAGCCTATGTGTCCCAAGCCGCGCCGGACTGGACAGCTGAGGCCACGCCGCAGTTGAACAGCAAACGTGCCTTTTCGCTCGTGCAAGTCAGCGCAGACAGCACACAAACGGCCCGCGCAACGCTGAAAGAGGAGATTGCGTTTCTGGAAACCGAACGCTCTGAGCCGCCGCTGTTTGTCAGCTATTATACCGAGAACACCCCCTACGAGGATCTGGCCAATCGCCTGCGCTCTTCCTTGGACACGTTCGGCCTGCCTCACCGCATTGAAGCGATTGCGTCGCGGGGCAGTTGGGTAGCGAATACCGGCCTGAAGTCCGAGTTCATCGCAAAAGCATGGCAGGAGTCTGAAGGCCCGATCTGCTGGGTCGATGCAGATGCCGAGATCCTGCGTGCGCCACAGTTCGTGTTTGACAGCCCGTTTGATCTGGCTCTCGTCAGGCGCAATGGCTGGTATGACATATCCAGTTTTGTCTATTTCGGAAAAGCACCAGAGATTGGTGAAATGATCCAGAATTGGTCATCCCTTTGCAACACACATAGAAACATCTGGGACCAGCCTTTGCTGACGCTCGCATGGTATGAAGCCTCACAGCGCCACCAACTGGCGAGCCTCTGGCTGAACGACGGTATTTTCCGTTTTCCACGCCCCGCCATCCGCGATCTGCGCGACCGGGTTTTCTACTATCCATTCCAGCGCAAGATCCGCCCCTTTGTAAGTCAGAAACAGGCATCTAACGATCTGAAAAAATTCGTCGACACCTCTAAGCCCAAAGACAATGAGCTGGGTTCGGATGATGTATCCGAGACCTTTCGCACTGCCCTGCGCGACGGACGATTTGACCTGCCCGCCACCGTGGAAGCAATGTTCGGGTTTGAATAGCTTTCAAAAAGGAGTGCAGAGCGGTTTCTGAAGCTGGTATGCGGCTGACGCGAAATTTGAAGAACAGTCGGCAGCGCCCCCGCGCAAGGCGCCGAGACACACCATTCTTATTCCCAACGCTATACGAAACACCATGAAAACATATTTGATCAACTTAGACCGTCGTGCAGATCGGCTTGATTTTGTCTCACGACAGCTGGAGGAATTATCCATACCCTTCATTCGCTTCGCCGCGATTGATGGACAAAAACAAGAGGCTTCTGTTGCAAATTATAAGCGTTGGAAGTTTATAGTTAATCAAAAGAAGAGCCCTGTAAGGGGTGAGCTTGCCTGCGCTGCCTCGCACCGAGAGGTCTGGAAACAGTTCCTAGCAAGCGACTCCGCATACGCTCTAATTCTTGAAGATGACATTCAAATTTCAAGCGAGTTAAAAGACTTTCTAGAGGTTTTTCCCGAAAATCTGGGTCTGGACTTTGTGAATCTTTCTTCGAAAGATCCTTACAGGATCCGAATGGATGACGTCGCGATGCCCGAGGGCATTCCTGCGCTGAAGCGACCAAAGGTGACCGACCGGAAACGCAGGAAACAGTGGAGAGCACTTGAATGGCGACGGAGTTGGCGCATTTTTGCACTTTACCCAATGCCGTTCGGGAACCTCATTTGCGAATGCGATCCAGCCCCCGCATTGGCCAGCGGCTACGTGATTTCACGCAATGCAGCTGAGAACTTATTGACGGCTTCCGAAAGCTTAGTTTCCCCAATTGATCTGTGTTGGAGGTATGCGTCTGGGAAATTACGCCAAGGATTTCTTGTCGAGCCGCTCATAAGCCAAGTCACAAATGACAGCGACATTCCGGGAAGATTCGACCAACCTAGAATATCACTGTGCTACCGTTTGCTGCGCCCATTTTCGAAAAACCGCCGCTGGAAGCGCAGGCTGGATGTCATGTTTCTTTATGGCCTATTGCGGCATTGAACGGCGCGCAGGAGATTCGCCCATGAAACGCAAAAAGTCCAAAATTGAGTCGTTCTTTTCACTCAATCAACACAGGCGGCGGCTTGGTGCGGCAAAGGTCGTGCAAACCTCTGTGGACCTAGCGGCCCTGAAGGCGTCCATTCTCAAAGCGGGTGAGACCACGCAGACCAGAGGGTCCGTCAAAGATCTGGAAACACACCTCGATAACCTGAGGATCGAGTTTTCTGGTCAGTCAGAGCTGCTTTGGCATCATGCAAAGCTGATTGTGCTGATAAGGCGGGGCTTTAAAGAAAAAGAGACCTATCGCGCCTTTCGCGAGCTATGGCAAAGTGAGCAGGATTTTCTGTGTCAGCATTTAAACATTCGCTGGCTGATCTCCGCGACGGACACAATGGCAGATCACGACCCTGCGCCACAGACAAGGACAACGGCCATGATGGTGTCTTTGCTGACAAATCTGGTGAAAATGAACGAGAGCGAGCGATATGTCTGCAGCAGCACAGGCAACGCGCCCGTGCCTGAGCGGATCGAACATCTGCAAGACCATATGGTGCCGCTGTTTGAAGGGATGTCCTGCTTCACCGTCGGCACCGATGACACGTTGCGCAATATGTACTGGCGCCTTGAACCGTTCTTTCAGGAAGGCCCTGCAGGCGCGATCCTCAAAACGGTTTGGGACCGGTTTCAAACCGAAGACACCGTTTTTGCGCGCATGCGGGCCCTGCACCATCGAGATCGCACGGCGTGGTGGACCGACGAAGGCTAAGCCGTGTTCACTTGACGAAATCCGCAGTATTCAGGACAACTTTACGCTGCTCCGCACGACCAGTAAAGGCCAAGTGCCGCAGGCCCATGCGAATCTGCGCAGACACTCTGCGCCGACGGAACCGCAGGGATTTCTTTTCCTTCGCGACCTGCCCCGCATCAATGGCAGAGCGCGGTTCATAGTCTGTTGCAATACCATAAAGCGCGCAGCGGTCCTGCTGCACAGCGCAGGCAGGTTCCACCTGGTAGCTGGCCATATCATAAGCCTGACAGATCACCGCATCCGCAAGGCCTGCGCGGCGCTTTGTGTGCGCGATCAACTTTTGCGCCCCACTGGGCCAAAGCAGATAGGCGGCAGCGCCGCTGCGGTCCTGCAACAGCCGTCGCAGGGCCAGAGTTTCGGTCACCGGCTCGACCTTGTGTGCCAAAAGCTTGCGACGATCACGCGTCTCGAGAGTCAAGTGGTCGATATCAACGCGCCCGCGCAGCGCCTCTAAGAGCTGGGGAACATATTTGGACAACACAGCGTCATCTTCGAGGATCAGCATTGGCTGGTGCGCCGCGATGACCTTTTCCCAGGCTTCAATATGGCTCAGCAGACAGGCTTTTTCGGTGTCTTTCAGCGGGCGTTCCCAAGACTGCCAATACTCAGCTGTAAGCGTCATGGCCGCTTGGTCGGAATTTGTCGCCTCGATCCGGTCAAAATCCAGCCCGAGCCCTCGCAATTGATGCGCCATAGCAGACATGCGCTCGGTTTCAGATTGCAGGTTGATGACAAGCGCTTTCACGTTGGCTCCTCATTTGCGGGATATTCGCCGAGGTCTAGCGCAGGTGCTGTGGCGTGTCACCCGCCCGACAAAAGAAACCGCCCCCGAAGCAAATACGACGAGGGCGGAAAATCGGGTGTGTTGGAGGCTATTATTCCGGCGCTTTGGTTTTGCGCAGGTAGGGGAAGATCGCCTCGAAGTCGCCAAATTTTTCCTTGGCATCTGCGTCAGACACGGACGGCGGGATGATGACGTCTTCTCCCGGCACCCAGTTTGCAGGCGTTGCCACGCCTTTTGCGGACATCTGCAGACCATCAAGCGCGCGCAGGATTTCCGCAAAGTTGCGACCCACTGTCATCGGGTAGGTCATCGACAGCTTCAGCTGCTTGTCCGGGCCAATGATGAAGACAGAGCGTACGGTGGCGCTGTCGGCGGGGGTGCGGCCATCGGGCAGATAGGCTTCGGCGGGCAGCATGTCGAACGCTTTGGACACCGCCAGACCATCGTCGGCGATGATCGGGAAACCGGCCTTCGCGTCGGCATAGGTTTCAATGTCGCCTTTCCATTTTTTGTGGTCCTCGACACCGTCCACGGACACACCGATCACC
>SPLB01000149.1 GCA_004566265.1 Paracoccaceae bacterium
GACACCAACATCCGTATGGTTCGCCACTACTGGGCCATGCAGGGAAAGCCGGAAAAATCGGTGATTATCAGCCGCAAGAACGCTTATCATGGTTCCACTGTTGGGGCGGGCTCACTGGGGGGGATGTCCGGAATGCACGCGCAGGGCGGGCTGCCGATTCCTGACATCCATCATATTAACCAGCCCAATTGGTGGTCCGAAGGGGGGGAGATGAGCCCCGAGGAGTTTGGTCTGGCGCGGGCACAGGAACTGGAGCAGGCGATTCTGGATCTGGGAGAGGACCGGGTGGCAGCCTTTATTGCGGAACCTGTGCAGGGCGCAGGCGGTGTCATTGTAGCACCGGACAGCTATTGGCCGGAAATTCAGCGCATTTGTGACACATACGAAATCCTTTTGATTGCGGATGAGGTGATCTGTGGTTTTGGCCGCACCGGTCAGTGGTTCGGAAGCCAGACTCTGAACATTCGCCCCGATATCATGACCATCGCCAAAGGGTTGTCGTCTGGTTATGTGCCGATTGGGGGATCCATTGTCTCGGACGAGGTCGCCTCAGTGATTGCAAGGGACGAGTTCAATCACGGCTATACGTATTCGGGCCATCCCGTTGCTTCGGCTGTGGCGTTGGAAAACCTCCGCATCCTCGAAGAGGAAAACATTATCGACCACGTGCGCGATGTTGCCGCCCCCTATTTGCAGGAGAAATGGCAGGGGCTGACAGAACACCCGCTGGTGGGTGAGGCCAAAATGGTTGGTTTGATGGGGTCCATTGCGCTGACGCCAGACAAATCCGCAAGAGCCCCGTTTGACGCCGAAACTGGGACTGTTGGGTACATTTGCCGCGAGCGGTGCTTTGCAAACAATCTGATTATGCGTCATGTCGGTGATCGCATGATCGTGTCGCCGCCCTTGGTGATCCAGCCCAGCGATATTGATGTGCTGATCGAACGGGCGTGGAAATCCCTGGATGAGTGCCACAGCGACTTGCGGACGAAGGGATTGGTTTCAGGTTAATTTGGTCATGGCAGAAGGTATCGATTCGACCTTCTGCCGCAGAATTTTTACGTTTAAACGCGGGGCTTTGCCCGTTTTTTTAAACAAAAGCCTGTGGCAAAATGCGCGAGAATCTTCGGGTTTCTGATGTCCCCGTGCGTTAAACGGAGAAAAATTCGTAAATTGCGGAATTCAAGAAATATTGTCCCGGTTACGCCAATCGAGACGCAAACGGTATTTGGGTGAACTCCCTTTGCCCTGGTGCCATGCATTGCGGGCCTATGTTTACCTTGCTTCATCTAGAGCAGGAAAAACTGCCGTGATAAATTGTACGGGAAGAAGATTTGGCCGATGCGTCGATATCGAATGCGTTCGTAGAGGTCTAGCGTGTTCAAAAGAGCTATGATGGCGCAACTCTGGTTGTCAAAGACCTGAATTTGACCCTGCCACCCACGGGGGATCCGTTTGGATGGTGTTTCAGAACTATGCGTTGTTCCCGTATATGACGATTGCCGAAAATTTGTCCTTCCCATTCGAGGTGCGAAAGATTGGCAGATCCGAGCGCGAGTCAAAGGTGGCCCGTGCGCTTGACATGGTCGAAATGGGCGGATCCGAGGGCCGTCGGTCGGCGCAGCTTTCCGGTGGTCAGCAACAGCGTGTCGCCCTCGCGCGTGCCTTGGTGTTTGAGCCTGAGCTGGTGCTGATGGACGAACCGCTCGGCGCGCTTGACAAGCAGTTGCGCGAAAAACTGCAGTTCGAGATCACACGACTGGCGCACGACCTTGGTATTCCCACTGTCTATGTGACTCACGACCAGACCGAAGCGCTGACCATGTCAGACCGAGTTGCCGTGTTCAACGATGGTCGGATACAGCAGTTGGCGCCTCCAGATGAGCTTTATGACAAACCGCAAAACAATTTTGTGGCGCAGTTCATTGGCGAAAACAATACGCGTGCGGGCACGGTGACCGGACTCACTGGGGATGGCGCGGTGGTGCAGCTCGGCAGTGGTGAGGTGATTAAGGCGTGTGTCCATCCGCCCGGAACGGATCGAGTTCAAACCGGAACGTTTGCCGGCGGGCGCCCATCTGCTGACTGCGGAAGTGAAAGAGTTCATCGACATGGGTGATACATTCCGCACCCGCCTCTCGGTTGCCGGCAATGATGATTTCATCATGAAAAGCCGCAATGCACCGGGCCAGGATCGACTGGAGCCGGGCAGCACGGTGGAGATCGGCTGGATGCCGGAAGACTGCCGCGCATTGGATGCATGACATTGCCACTGGGGCCGGGCGCCATAGATTACGGCCCCGTTTTTTGTTGAACAGGTTATGATGAGAAGCAGCGGCCGAAATGCCCTAGCTGCCGTTTCACAATACAAAAGGGCATGACACGGGAGAACGACTTATGAAGATCAAGACAGCCCTGCTGGCCTCGGCGCTGACATCGGTGGGTTTTGCGGCACAGGCGGCGGAAGTGACCGTCATGTCCTGAGGTGGCGCGTACACCAAAAGTCAGATTGCAGCCTATCACAAGCCCTTCACTGCTGAGACCGGGATCAAGATCAACTCGGTTGATGCCGACAACCCGGCTACCCCGAACAAAGCGCAGGTGGAAGCCCGCAATGTGAGCATCGACGTCGCCGACGTTGAGTTCTCGGATGCGGTGCGTCTGTGCGACGACGGCCTGCTGGAAGAAATTGACCTCTCAATCCTGCTGGCAGCACTGGATGGGACCTCAGCCGAAGACGACTTCATCGAAGGCGCGCTTCAGGACTGCGCGGTTGCAAACATCGTTAGGTCCACCGTGATGGCACCGCACATGCGCACAGCCGCCGCGAACCTTGGCAATGCATGGGTCAATAACTTTGAGTTCTGGGTCGATAAAGACGCCGATCTGAACGAGCTATTTAACGCGTGGCTCGCTAACTGATCCTGACCTGATCACAAAAAGGAGCGGGCCGACGTCCGATCAACCCGTCTTATGTACTTGCGGCGCGATCGTTGGGGGCAACCAGTTTGACGGCCTTTCGCCGGATCTGTTTCCCGCAGACGGTGCCGGGCATTGGGACGGGGGCGCTTCTGGTCTTCATTTAAGCCGTTGGCTACTACACTACGTCGGCCCTTTTCGGTGGGGTAGATGGTCAGCTGATTTACAACCTCATCTCTTTCCATATGCAGAAAACGATGAACTGGTCGCTGGCTGCGGCACTGGTAGCGCTTCTTCTGGACGGCATCCTTCTTCTCTACTGGCTGTATGACCGGCTGCTGTGCAGTTACAATCTTAAGCTGGGGTAACGACCATGGCCGTTCCCAAACATGCCTCAAGGCGCGAACGGATTTGGCACCACACCTATCTGGTGATCTGCGCGCTGATCTTCCTGTTCCTGATGGCGCCGATCCTTGTTGTGATTCCGCTGTCGTTCAACGCAGAGCCCTATTTCACCTTCACTGAGAAGATGCTCTTGCTGAATCCCCAAGGCTTTTCGACCCTGCTGGCAATCGTGTTGGGCACCATTGC
>SPLB01000150.1 GCA_004566265.1 Paracoccaceae bacterium
ACCGAGAAGTTCGGCACCGTGATCGAGAACATGATCTTCGACGAAGAAACATTTGACCTCGATTTCGCAGATGACAGCCTGACCGCGAACATGCGTTGCGCCTACCCTCTGCACTACATTTCCAATGCATCCGCCTCGGCGCGTGGTGGACACCCGAAAAACATTATCATGCTGACCTGTGATGCCTTTGGTGTTCTGCCTCCGATCGCGCGTCTGACACCGGCGCAGGCGATGTATCATTTCCTTTCGGGCTTCACCTCCAAGGTGGCAGGCACGGAGCGTGGCGTGACCGAGCCTGAGCCCACTTTCTCAACCTGCTTTGGCGCGCCCTTCATGCCGCGTCGCCCCGAAGTTTACGGCAACCTGTTGCGCGAAAAGATCGCCCAGCATGGAGCGACCTGCTGGTTGGTAAACACCGGCTGGACGGGTGGTGCGTATGGGACCGGTTCCCGCATGCCGATCAAAGCGACACGATCCCTGCTGACCGCAGCGCTGGAAGGCTCGCTTGCGGGTGCCGACTTCCGCAAAGACCCGAACTTTGGATTTGACGTTCCGGTTCAGGTTCCCGGCGTGGCAGAGCTGCTACTGGATCCGCGTCGTACTTGGGACGACAAAGCGGCTTATGACGCGCAGGCGGCGAAGCTGGTTCAGATGTTCTCGGACAACTTCGAACAGTATGTCCCCTTCATCGACGAAGACGTGAAGGCCGTAGCGATCTGTTAATCAAAGACAGTCTGGAATACAAAAAGCCCCCTCAACGGAGGGTGCTTTGTCTTTTGCCTGTCTGAGCAGTCTCTTTAACTGCGCCCTGTGATCATATCCCGGACCTTCAACGCGTAGCGGTCGGTCATGCCCGAGGCAAAATCTGCAAGCGCGTGGGCCGCGGAGTAAGCATCTGTAACCTCGCGCAGGTCGATATCTGCAGCCCGCACCCATTTCGCCCAGTAGCTGTGCTCTGCCACCAGCTTTTCAGCGTCCCAATCGCAAGTGGCGAGGGTCTCAAACAGCTCTTCAAAGTGATCAAGGATCAGGTTCAGCACCTGACGGCCGACGATCTCAAGCTCGGTTTTGCGCTGCGCGGTAAAGATCCGCGCATTCGAGATGTCTTTGAGGCGTTTGAAGGCCTCTGCTTTGGAAGATACCTCCATCAGCCCATCGCTGAAACGCCCCGCCATAATGTCATCGTAATGCGCAAGGAAGGCCCCGACCGCAGCGTCGATCGACGCGCCAATGGCCATCGCCCGCAGCATGCCAATGTAATCCGCGTGGGTTTGACCGGGATCGCGTCCACGGTTTGGTTTACCGGTGATCTGTTCCAGCAGTTCGGAGACCTCGCCATCTGCCAGATCACCCACGGTCGCCGCATCCTCAAGGTCGAGGATACGATAGCAAATGTCATCTGCAGCTTCGACCAGAAAGGCCAGCGGGTGACGGCGCCACCATATTTCCCCACCTGCGCGTTCTTCTTTGAGGCCCAGCGCGGCACTGGCCTCGGCGAACAGCGGTCGTTCCCCGTGAAACACACCGAATTTCTTAAGACCGACATAGGGTTCTTCCGACTGTTTCTGTGCCGCCGCCGTGCAGGGGTACTTGGCAAAAGCGCCAATCGTTGCGTAGGACAGGCGCATTCCACCTTGGCGGCGGCCCATTTCCAAGCGCGCGACGATGCGGAAACCTTGGGCATTGCCCTCAAACGACTCGAACTCAGCGCGGAGGGCTTGCGGAATCGTGGCAAAAACCCCCAGTTTTTTGCGGAAGCGGCCTGCGAACCATTCGCCGATGCTGTCTTCGCCGGAATGGCCAAAGGGCGGGTTGCCAATGTCGTGTACCAGACATGCCGCCTGTACAGTACCGGCCATCACATGCTGTTGGCCGTCCGCGATCAGCCCTCGCGCGACCAGCGCTTCCCCCACCTGAATGCCGAGCGAGCGCCCCACAGACGAGGTCTCCATCGAATGGATCATCCGGTGATGCACATGGTCGTGGTTATAAAGGGGATGCACCTGCGTTTTCTGGGCAAGGCGGCGGAAAGGTTCGGAAAACAGAATCCGGTCATAATCCTGTGCATACGCCGGGCGCCCAGACCTGTCTGCATAGTCAGGACGGCACAGGCGTCCCTGGTTCAGAAGCTGCGTCCAGTCCATCTCGCTCTCCTTTTTGTGTGTGGTTCTTTGAAAGCGGTTTTCAGCGGGGGATGCAATGTTGGAAAACAACACGATCAATCTGCAACAGGTGCGATGCCACCAGCTTCCAACTTGGTTTCCGGTTCCACGTGAAGCGTGACTTCCGTGCCGGGAAGGGCTGATTTCAGCTTGGCCTCCAAGTGGTCACAGATTGCATGGCTTTCCGCAACAGTCATCCGCCCGTCCACAACCATGTGAAACTCCACAAAAAGCACTTGGGCCGCACGGCGGGTTTTTATCCCATGCACCTGCAATGCGCCTTCGGCATTGGTGTGGATAATATCGCGAATCTGGGCTTGTTCTTCTTCGCTGGCGGCCCTGTCCATAAGGCCTGAAACGGACTCAGACACGACACGCAGCCCTTCGCGCAGGATGTTCGCCGCCACCAGCAGCGCAAGGAGCGGGTCAAGAATACTCCACCCCGTGGCAAGGACCATTAACAGCCCAGCCAGAACCCCAGCCGATGTCCAGACGTCGCTCATCAGATGGCGGCCACCGGCGGAAAACGCCGGAGAACTAAAGCGCCTCCCCGCCTGGATCAACGCCCTTGCCCAGAGGAGATTCGCCGCCATCGCAACGGCATTGATCAACAGCGCCAAGCCCCCCCAATCTGCTTGAGCGCCGTTGAAAATGGTTTCCACAGCCTGTTCCACGATCAAAACAGCCGCAAGGATGATCAGAAACCCTTCGGCAACTGCCGAAAAATACTCGGCTTTGTGGTGCCCAAAAGGATGATCCTCATCAGCCGGGCGCTGCGCGTATCGCACGGCGAACCACGCCAGCACCGCAGCGGAGACGTTAACGAGGCTCTCCATTGCGTCCGAGAACAGCGCAATGGAGCCAGATATGTACCAGGCCACCAGTTTGAACAGCAACACAATCACCGATACCAGAATGGAGCCGGTCGCGATTTGCCCTGCTGTCAGCTTGCTCACTCCCATGCGCCTAGCCCATCACAGCCCGCCGGATCAGGTTAGCACCGGCCAGTAAAAGAACAACCAATGTGGCGCGTCGAAACCCGGCCTGGTCTATGCGATCCTGCAGCCGCCCGCCAATCCACATGCCAATCAGGGCAGGAAGAACCATCATCACCGAAAGCGGAAGGGTCTCTGCACGGATGACGCCAGACCCGATATGCGCAATGAACAACATCACGGCGCCAAGGCCATAGATCACCCCCTGCACCCGCATCTGTTCGTGTTTTCCCGTATTCAGCGCGGTTAGATAAGCCACCGTCGGCGGCCCCCAGACCCCAGAAAACCCGCCCACAAAACCGGCAAGCGCACCGATGGCGATCTCGACCCGTTGCGAGGCTTGCCGCAGAACCAATGCGTATCCGAGCAGCTGACTGATCGCGAACAGCGTGATCGGTACTCCAATGGCCAGCAACATCACATGTGACGGCATGATCCGCACCAGCTGGGCACTCAGCAGCAGCATGACAGCGCCAACCACCAGAAAGATACGAAATCGGCGGATAGAACCCCATGCGGCACGCCAACCCTGCCGCAGCGCCTGCACCCCATTGGTCATCAATGTCGGCAAGATCAGCCCCGCCAGTGCCAGCTCTGGTGCCATCACTGAGCTGAGGCCGGAAATCATAATCATCGGCATGGCAAACCCGACCAGCCCTTTGACCAGCCCAGCGCCAAAGGCCACGGCGCAGGCCACCACAAGAGCCAAAGGAGTAAGAAATTCGATCATGCCCGCACAGCTACCACATTTGTGCTTCGCTGCGGCGCCGAATTCGACAAAGTAATATTAAATCCGAACCTAGCGTAATTTCGTATTTATATTGTGCTGCGAGTGCAAAGTAAGCTACCCATATGCGACCCCTGAGGAGGACTGATTCATGGCGCACGACGGACAAGATTTGGATGTGAACCCGATTGTATTGCCGGATCTTCTGACATTGACAGGTGCGGCCATCACACCTCTTGAGAGCCTATTGGAAACCGCGCGCACATCCGTGCGCGATAAGGTCACCGATGGCGACCGCGTGTCTGGTGCTCTGATGGAGGCCAACCAATGTGCCGCCCACGGGCTGTCCTGGCTGGCGACCTATGTTTATGCGTTGCGCCAGATGCAACACTGGGCCGAAGCGCTGGAGGCCAAAGGCAATTTTTCGGAAATGGAAGCACTGATCCACCAGATCGCTTTTGGCGAATACCTCTGGCAGGTCTATGGCGGCATTCAGATGAATCAGGGGGAAATCATTCGCCTGCAGGATCTCGGCCTATCCCAAGACAATATGCGCGGACTGATGAGCGCCGAGGTGAGGACGCTGACCCAATCGGGCAACACCCAAGCGGCGCGTAGCCGACTGGTGGAGCTGATGGAACAGCAGGCGGGATCGACTATGTTTGGCGAATCGGGCCTCGATCAAGAGCTGGAAATGATCCGTGACCAATTCCGCCGCTATGCACAAGAAAAGGTGGAGCCCCACGCCCATGAATGGCATCTCAAGGATGCGTTGATCCCAATGGAAGTGATCGAAGACCTCGCCGAAATGGGGGTCTTTGGCCTCACCATTCCGGAGGAGTTCGGCGGCTTTGGGCTGTCCAAGGCGTCCATGTGTGTCGTGTCTGAAGAACTGTCGCGCGGCTATATCGGCGTGGGTTCGCTGGGGACGCGATCGGAAATCGCAGCCGAGCTGATCATTGCAGGCGGCACGGAAGAACAGAAAGCCAACTGGTTGCCGAAACTGGCAAGTGCAGAAATCCTGCCGACTGCGGTGTTTACCGAACCCAACACGGGTTCCGACCTTGGCTCCTTACGGACCCGCGCCGTCAAGAACGCCGATGGCGACTATGAAATCACCGGCAACAAGACCTGGATCACCCATGCGGCACGCACCCATGTGATGACTTTGCTGGCGCGCACCAATCCCGACACAACGGACCACCGCGGACTGTCGATGTTCCTAGCGGAGAAGACCCCCGGCACCGACGAGGCCCCCTTCCCCACCCCCGGCATGACCGGCGGCGAGATCGAAGTTCTGGGTTATCGCGGCATGAAGGAGTACGAGCTTGGCTTTGACGGCTTCAAAGTCAAAGGCGAAAACCTTCTGGGCGGCGAAGAGGGCAAAGGCTTCAAGCAGCTGATGGAGACCTTTGAAAGCGCCCGTATCCAGACCGCCGCCCGCGCCATCGGCGTGGCGCAATCGGCACTGGATATCTCGATGCAATATGCCAATGACCGCAAGCAATTCGGCAAATCGCTGATCCACTTCCCCCGTGTCGCGTCGAAACTGGCGATGATGGCGGTGGAGATCATGGTGGCGCGGCAGCTGACCTATTTC
>SPLB01000151.1 GCA_004566265.1 Paracoccaceae bacterium
TGGTTCCCATCATTGAAATCGCTCTGTTCATCCAGGTTGGCGGTGCAATTGGCCTGCTCCCGACGTTGGCAATCGTGGTGATCACAGCGATTTTAGGAACGTGGCTGGTGCGCACCCAAGGAAGATTGGCGCTGAATCAGCTACGTGGCAGTTTTGAGCGCCTGTCCGACCCGACGGAGCCCTTGGCGCATGGGGCGATGATCCTTTTTGCTGGCGCTTTACTGCTGACACCTGGCTTCTTCACTGATGTCGTTGGCTTTATACTGCTGGTGCCGGGCGCACGTTCGCGGGCCTTTTCTTATCTGCGCAACCGCATGGCAGTGGCCGCTTTTCGGATGGGGCCTAACAACAGCCATGGCGCGCCGCACCGATCTGCCCACGACGACGTCATCGACGGTGATTGTGAAGAAGTGACCCCGCGCAATCGGGGCCGTGGACCCTCCGGTTGGGTGGATGGCCCCAACAAACGCTAAATTAGCTTTGAGCAAAGGCGTACAAACTGTTAAGGACGGGCGAAACCGATAACTTTGGAGATTTCCATGGCCGAGAATGGCGCAACGGAAGGCGCACAGCAACCGCAAGTTCAAATGAACGTCCTCGGACAGTTCATCCGCGATCTGTCTTTTGAAAACATTATGGCCCAAAACGGCGTTGCGGGCGAAGTTCAGCCCGACGTCAATGTACAGGTAGCTCTGGACGCGAAAAAGCGTTCAACTGAGAACCAGTACGAAGTGATGACCAAGCTCAACATCGAGTCCAAAAACAAAGCAAATGACGGCGAGGCGCTGTTTGTTCTCGAACTCGATTATGTTGGAATATTTAACATACAAGGCATTCCGGAAGAGCAAATGCACCCCTTCCTGATGATCGAATGCCCCCGGATGCTGTTCCCGTTCCTGCGTCGTATCGTGTCTGATGTGACTCGTGACGGCGGCTTCCCGCCGCTGAACCTCGACAATATCGACTTTGTTGCGATTTACCGCAACGAACTGGCACGTCGTCAGGCAGCTTCTGCAGAAACCGTGAACTAAACCCAGTTCATATCAAATAGAAAACGCCGCCTTTTGGGGCGGCGTTTCTTGTTCAGACCTGCTTCCAAAGGGCCTCTTCCCCCATCTTGCCAACAAAGGCCTCGTGCGCGGCTTGTTCGTCGGCGGTCAGGCGCGATGGCAGCGCTGTGGCGCGTGGAACAGGACGCCAATCATCAGCAGACGCAGCGCTGCCCGTTTGCGCCACATTGGCCAGGCCAAAATCAGGCTGCCGCCCACCGATCAGCTCCAGATAGACGTCTGCAAGGATTTCAGAGTCGAGAAGCGCGCCGTGAAGGGTCCTGTTGGAATTATCGATGCTGTACCGGCGGCAAAGCGCATCAAGCGTCGCCGGCGAGCCTGGGAATTTCTTCCGTGCCATGGCCAGCGTATCAACCGCCTGATCCATAGGCAGTTGCGGTAAGTTCATCCAACCAAGTTCCGCATTCAGGAACTTCATATCGAAGCTTGCGTTGTGAATGACCATCTTGGAGTCACGCACAAAATCCAAAAACGCCTGCCCCACGGCTGCAAACAGCGGTTTGTCTTTTAGCGTCACCTGACCGGGTTCTGCCGGCTGTGGCGGCTCCAACAAATCCGGGCCAATCCCGTGCACACCAAAGGCTTCGTGCGGCATCGATCGCTGTGGGTTGATATAGACGTGGAACGTCTCACCGGTTGGCATGTGGTTCAGCAGCTCCACCGCACCGATTTCGACAATCCGGTCGCCCGAAAACGGATCAAACCCTGTTGTTTCTGTATCGAGAACAATCTCACGCATGGGTTTTATTCCCCCGAATGTCCGTCAGGATTTCTGCCACCTTGGCCTTTGCATGAGCCAAGGTGATGGTCTCTATACGATAGTCGCTTTGCGCGAGCTTGTCGGCGATCGGCATCTGTTTGGCCCGGATTTGTTCGAACTGCGCTTCTGACATAGTGCCACGGCCCATGACGCGGGCTTTCTGGGTCTCTGCATCCACATAAACACAGACAACCGCATCCATTTCAGCCACGCCGCCGGTCTCAAAAAGCAGAGGTATATCAAAAACAAGGACATCTGCCGTCGTGGATACACGGAAAGACGCCCGGTCAGCGGCAACCAGCGGGTGCACGATTGCTTCAATCCGGTTCAGAATGCTTGCGTCTGCGGCAATCAGGACCTTCAAGGCCTCTCGGCTGACCGCGCCATCCTTGATTGCCTCAGGAAAGGCCGCCTGCATCGGTTCCACAGCCGCGCCCCCTGCCCCATAGAGCCGATGAACAGCTGCATCTGCGTCCCACACGGCACAGCCCGCGGCGGCAAACATCTTGGCCGTGGTGGATTTCCCCATGCCGATCGAGCCCGTAAGCCCAAGCGAAAAACTCATGCCAAAGCCGCCGCGCGTGTGGCCTCGTCAACCTCAGGGCGTTGACCAAACCAGCGCTCAAAGCCGGGCACTGCCTGATGCAGCAACATGCCAAGCCCGTCGACTGTAGTGCAGCCTTTGGCCTCTGCGACTTCCAGCAGCTCGGTTTTCAGCGGCGCATAGACCAAATCGGTCACAACACTGCCTTTGTGCAAGCCATCCAGCGGCACCCGCAAGCGCTTCTGTCCCTGCATACCCAGAGATGTGGTGTTCACCACAAGCCCCGCATCCTCAATGATCATGCCGGCTTCAACCCAATCTACCACGGTGATTTTCGCGCCAAATTCCTCGCGAAATTGATCCGCGCGGGCACGTGTGCGGTTGGTGACGCGGATCTCTGGTGTGCTAGCTTCAATCAGAGACGCCACAACAGCCCGTGCTGCGCCCCCTGCCCCGATCACGGTTGCGGGACCGGCTTTGGGATCCCAATCAGGCGCGCCTTGATGCAGGTTAAAGATAAAACCGTAGCCGTCGGTATTATCTGCGACGATTGAGCCATCTTTGCGGAAAATCAGTGTATTGGCCGCCCCAATCAGTTTGGCCCGGTCCGTCACGAGATCAGCGATTTTCATTACTGCTTCTTTGTGCGGGATCGTCACATTCGCGCCCACAAAACCCATTTTGGGCATCTGCCGCAATGTCGCTTTCAGGTCCACGGGCTCCACATGCATTGGGACATAGTGCCCCTTAATCCCATAGGTTTTCAGCCAATGACCATGGATCTGCGGCGACTTGGAATGTGCGATCGGGCACCCGATGACACCTGCCAGAGGAATTTGTGCCTCACTCATTGCTCGATGATCCCTTGCAGCCCCAGGTAATTTATCAGTTCCAGAAGGGGCAATCCCAGAACATTAAAATAGCTTCCGTCAACCGCTGTGAAAAGGCGGACGCCTTCTTCTTCCAATTTATAGGCGCCAACCGCGTGGCGGATGCTGTCCCAGTTTCTCGTTACATAGCCTTCAATATAAGCGTCTGAAAACATGCGCATGGAAAGGCGTACTTGTCCAACACAACGCCAGATAGGTTCGCCGTCGCGATAGATCACCGCGGCAGAGAACAACATATGCCGCTTACCGCGCATCTGTTTCAGCTGTGCCAGCGCCTCATCTGGTGACTTTGGTTTCGACAGCAATTCACCGTTGAAATCCAAAACCTGATCGCATCCCAAAACGAGGCAACCGGGGTGTTTGTGGCTTACCCGGCGCGCCTTGGATTCGGCCAGCGCGTCGGCAATATCCCGGGGGGATGCCTCTTCTGCCAAAAGCGCAGATTTGATCGCATCCTCGTCCACGCGGGCCACATCCACCACGAAATTTATCCCCGCCTGACGCAGAAGTTTGGCCCGGATCTCGGATCCTGAGGCGAGGACGATGTGGGTCGGCATGTGGAAAACCCTATGAATAAACAGGCGATGGTTTTTGGACGTTTTGTATGATTTTCCCTCTCAAAGGCAAGGGGAGAGTAACTCCGCCGAGTCGCCCCATCCATTCACTGATTCCATCAGAAGGGATATGGATAACTTCAGCGACGGGGATAAACACAGTTACCCATGTTTCTCCCAGACATATCCACAGGCGAGGCTGCGCGGAAATCCCTTTGGTACCCCTTGTTTTTCTGGCTTATTTCCGTTCTTCAACAAAATCACCAGAAAGAGGACTAATTTTATCCACCCTGTGCACGACTCAGCCGGCGACTCATTAATCCACCGTTTTTGGGGTGCACTACATAATCATCATCCTTATAAATCTTTCTATTATTTATAGGGTTATCACCCTCGAACTCCGGACCAAGGATCTCTGGAATGGAACTGAGTGATCTCATGTACACGGCCTACCCGTATGCAAAGTCGCTGCACATCATGGCCGTGATCAGTTGGATGGCCGGGCTCTTCTACTTGCCACGTCTGTTTGTGTATCACGTGGAGCAGGCTGAGAATGTGGAAGGTGTCAGTCCAATCTTTCTCGTTATGGAACGAAAGCTGCTGAAGTTGATCATGGGGCCTGCAAGCGTCGTGACGTGGCTTGCAGGGGTGTTTATGGTTCTGATCCCTGGGCTTGTTGATTGGGGCTCATTGTGGCCCTGGACGAAGGCCGCAGGTGTCATTGGCATGACTTGGTTTCATCACTGGCTGATGGCACGACACAAAGACTTTGAAAAAGGTGCGAATACGCTGAGCGGACGTCAGTATCGTCTGATGAACGAAGTCCCGACTTTTTTGATGGTTGTTATCGTTGCTTCTGTCGTTTTTAAATTCTGACGCGGAAAATTGCGGAAAACAGGGTAGGGGGCTACGAGCAGGTTTGACTCACGTCTTGGGACCCGGTAAGCAGATCGAAACGGGCCCATCCGGGATGCCGTGTTCTCCTTTATTACGTTAATGTAGCCCCGTGCTGGGCTTGAGGGCCCTGTGCTATGACTGTCCACTCCTTAAACCTGTCAAATCTAAAGGCAAAAAGCCCCAAAGATCTCCTCTCCATCGCGGAAGAGTTGGAAATCGAAAACGCCTCAACGATGCGAAAAGGCGAGATGATGTTCCAAATCTTGCGGGAACGCGCGGATGAGGGCTGGGAAATCGGCGGTGACGGCGTGCTCGAAGTGCTGCAGGACGGCTTTGGTTTTCTACGCTCGCCGGAAGCGAACTATTTGCCGGGGCCCGATGATATCTATGTCTCACCGGAACAGATCCGTCAGTGGTCGCTGCGCACCGGTGATACCGTTGAGGGCCAGATCAAAGCGCCGCTTGAAAACGAACGTTATTTCGCGTTGACCAAAGTGACGAAGATCAACTTTGAAGAGCCCGAGAAAGCACGGCACAAGATCGCCTTTGACAACCTGACACCGCTTTACCCGGATGAGCGTCTGAAAATGGAGATCGAAGATCCCACCATCAAAGACAAATCCGCGCGCGTGATCGATCTGGTCGCACCGATCGGTAAAGGCCAGCGGTCGCTCATTGTGGCGCCGCCGCGGACCGGTAAAACCGTTATCCTTCAAAACATCGCCCATTCGATCGAAAAAAACCATCCAGAGTGTTATCTGATCGTTCTGCTGATCGATGAGCGTCCGGAAGAAGTGACCGATATGCAGCGCTCCGTTCGGGGTGAAGTGGTGTCTTCGACATTCGATGAACCCGCGACCCGCCACGTTGCTGTCTCAGAGATGGTCATTGAAAAAGCGAAGCGCCTGGTTGAGCATAAACGAGATGTTGTGATTCTCCTCGACTCCATAACAAGACTTGGTAGGGCCTTTAACACCGTTGTGCCGTCATCGGGTAAGGTTCTGACCGGTGGTGTGGATGCAAATGCGCTGCAACGTCCCAAGCGTTTCTTTGGTGCGGCCCGTAA
>SPLB01000152.1 GCA_004566265.1 Paracoccaceae bacterium
CCGTGGCCGGGACGCGATTGTGTGGGACATCCGTTTTCCCCGTGCGCTTCTGGCCGCAATTGTGGGGGCAGGCCTTGCGATGGTCGGGGCGGCCCTGCAGGCGGTGACCCGCAACCCGCTAGCGGATCCACATCTTCTGGGGATCTCCTCGGGCGCGGCGTTCGGCGGTATCCTTGCGCTGTTGCACACGGGGCTGTTTCTGGGGCTTTTGACGGTGCCGCTTTTGGCCTTTCTGGGCGCGCTGGGTGCAACGACGCTGGTGCTGATTGTGGCGCGTTTCACCACCTCGGCCAGTGCGGACCGGCTGGTGCTGGTGGGTGTGGCCGTGTCCTTTGTGGTGATGGCAGCGGCCAATATTCTGATCTTTTTGGGCGATCCAAGAGCCCATCACACCGTTGTGTTCTGGATGTTGGGCGGGCTTGGCCTCGCGCAATGGTCGCATCTCCTTTACCCGCTTGCGGTGCTGGTGCCCTGCGGTGCATGGCTCTGGCTGCGCAGCGGCGATCTGAATGCCATGACCATCGGCGACGAGACCGCCGCGACCCTTGGCCTTGCCGTGGGCCGGTTCCGGCTCGAGGTGTTTGTGCTGGGCGCGCTGATCACCGGGGCTATGGTGGCGTTTTCCGGCATTATCGGCTTTGTTGGCCTGATGGTACCACATATTGTGCGCCTATTTGTCGGCGGCGATTACCGCCGCGTGATCCCGCTGTCGGCGCTGGGGGGCGCGCTGTTTCTGATCTGGGCCGATGTGGTGGCCCGCACCATTATGGCACCCGAAGACATGCCCATCGGCATTGTCACGGGCCTTGCGGGCGGGGTGTTCTTTATTTGGCTGTTGGGCCGTCGCCAAAGTGGCGCTTGAAGCAAAAAGGGCGGCTCAGGTGGCCGCCCTTTTGATTTAGTCACCATCAAGCGAATTGAACCCCGGCGCGATGCCAAGGCGTGGCGCCATGTCAGTGGCAATGGTCTCATCAATGTCGCGAATTGCCTGCTGCAATGCTTCAATCCCGAACCGGCTCTGTGGGTCGGTAACCCCGGCAAAGACCGGATCTGCCGCCAGCGCTTTTGCACGATCCAGCGCGCGCTGAAATTGACGGTCCAGCGCATCATCCCCACCCGACAGCCGCGCCGCCATGTCACGGGTGGCCTCTAGCGACAGGATCACATGGCGCAAGGATCGTCCCGACCGCCAGGCCTCGGCCCGTTTCGAGCGCGGCTTGTCGAAGGTGCCAAGCGGACGCCCCAAACGCATATCGGCGGTGAACTCGATTCCCGTCAGAAGCGAGGTCAGCAGTTTTTGCCCTGCTTCACGTGGGTCGCGGAAGCTGTCATTTCCCGCCAGCAGCAGTAACATGCCATAGCCACCCGCCCAGTCGTCATGGATCGCCCGAGCCGTTGCGGCAATATCTCCGCTGAGGCCCTGTAACAGAGAACACAGATAGGTGGCATCTGCAGTCTCCACATACTGCGGGTCATACAAAAGCCGTTCCAGCGCATAAAACCCGCGTGCTGCAACCGATTGGCTGGCCATGCCCTCTGCCGTGGCAACGCTGGGGTCCTGCGCCGCAATCAACGCCGCCAGCGCATTGGGGGTTTTGCCGCGTTTGTCGGGCCAGAAGGCGAGCGCAAAGCCCCGGTCGCCCTGTTCCGTGGGCCCAAAGCGCAGGTGGCTGACCCGCACCCAGGCGTCAAAGGCCGTGTTGAAGGCCGCGCGCAGGGCCGGATCCGTGGGCGCGCAATGGCTCTGTGCTGTCTGATCCAGCGCGGCGCTGCTGGCTGCCAGCGCCTCGAAGCCCGGCAAAATGTGCCCTTCCACGATATCGCGCACCACCGGTGCGCTGGCCGACAGGGCAGGGGACGCAACCAGAGTAAAGGCAAAGGCCAACGGTTTCAGAAACGGTCGCATCAAAGGCTCTCCAAAAAGCGGATCAGGGCGGCGCGGTCTTCGGGGGACATGCCAACCACCGCATTGCGCTGGGCTTGAGCTTCGCCACCATGCCAGAGAATCGCCTCCAGCAGGGAGCGGGCCCGCCCGTCATGTAAGAAATATGTGTGGCCTGAAACCTGTTCGGTGCGTCCAATGCCCCACAGCGGCGCGGTGCGCCATTCGCGCCCCGTCGCGCGGGCTTCGGGCCGGTTGTCAGCCAGCCCTGGCCCCATGTCATGCAGCAGCATATCAGAATAGGGCCAGATGAGCTGAAAGCTCTGTTCCGGGCGGTCTTCCAGCCGGTGGGTGACGAAGGCGGGTTGGTGGCAGGCGGCGCAGCCGGTTTTGTGAAACATTTCCTTACCGCGCAGCACCTGAGGGTCGTCGATATCGGTGCGCATCGGCAGGGCGAGGTTGCGGCTATAGAACGTCACCAGCGCCATGCCGTCGGCGTCGATCTCGTCTCCGCGCACGTCGCCATTCCCATGGGGCAGGGTGCGGCAGGCAGATTGGGCCTCGGTGCATTCGCCCCAGGGCGCGACAAAAAGCGGCGACGAGATCCCAATGTCGCCGCTAAAGGCTGCGGCGGATTGTTCGTGGACGGTGGCGTGACCGGCTTTCAGGCCAAAGCGTCCCAGCAGGGGTTGATCAAATTCTGCGCTCCATACGACGTTCGCCCGGCCTGAAATCCCATCTCCATCGGCATCCTCTGGATCGGCAAGCGCCAGAATGTCGGCGGCGGGCACCGCCTCCAGCAGGCCGAGGCCAATCATTTGCGGCGCCACGCGTGGGCTCAGCATCGCATCCGGGTGCAGCGGGCCGTAGCCCAAGTCCGCAGCGGTATATGTGGGCACCCGCAGATGCGCGACCTCGCCGCCCGCCAGCGGCACCTCTGTCTCGGTGTAGTCAATCTCCAGTCGATATTCGGCAGGCAGACCGGGCAGGCCAAAGTCCTGCATCTGCGTGCCATAGGTGGGTTCGGGCAGGGTTGCGATGTAGTCCTCGATCTCGGCAATCCCCGCACCGCCGGGGATTGAGACCCGCAGAAACATGGAAATCGCATTGTCCTCGGGGCCTTCGGGGGGATGGCCGCGCCCGTCTTTGATGTGGCAGCGCTGGCAAGAGCGCGCATTAAACAATGGCCCCAACCCGTCCGAGGCTTTGGTGGATGATGGCGATGACACCCACAGCTTGCGGAACAGTCCATTTCCGACTTTAAACTCCAGCTCGCCTTCGAACGTGATATTGGCCGAATGCTGCGAAAATGCATTGGC
>SPLB01000153.1 GCA_004566265.1 Paracoccaceae bacterium
AACGCAGGGATTGAAGCGCCATTGGCGCGATATGCAAGGCGTTTCCCGAGGAGGTCACCCAGACATGAGCATTCAGCAGGAACAGTTCACTCGTATTTCCACAGGCGCGGGCTTCATTGCCGCCCTTGACCAGTCCGGTGGCTCCACCCCGAAGGCGCTGCGCCTGTATGGTGTGATGGAAGACGCCTATTCGGGCGATGATGAAATGTTCGGCGAGATCCATAAAATGCGCACCCGCATTATCACATCGCCCAGCTTTGGTGCCGACAAAATCCTCGGCGCGATCCTGTTTGAAAAAACCATGGACGGCGAAATCGAAGGCACCCCCACCGCACAGTACCTGTGGGAGACATGTGGCGTTGTGCCCTTCCTGAAGGTCGACACAGGTCTGGAAGCCGATTCCGACGGCGTACAACTGATGAAGCCGATGCCGGACCTGAAGGCGCTGCTGGCGCGCGCCAACGAAAAAGGCATCTTTGGCACCAAGATGCGTTCAGTCGTAAAGGAAGCCAACGCCGCGGGGATTAAGGCTGTCGTGGCGCAGCAGTTTGAGGTTGGCAAGCAGATCGCCGCCGCTGGTCTGGTTCCGATCATCGAGCCCGAGGTCGACATCAATTCCGCCACTAAATCTGAGGCCGAAACGATTTTGAAAATGGAAATCCTCGAGCAGTTGAATGCCCTTCCCGACGGCACCGATGTTGCATTGAAGCTGACCATCCCAACCGAGGCTGGCATTTATGACGAACTGGCCGATCATCCGGCAGTTGTACGCGTTGTGGCCCTGTCTGGTGGCTACTCCACCGATGACGCCTGCGCACGCCTGTCCAAGAACAGCAAAATGATCGCCTCTTTCAGCCGCGCCCTGACCGAAGGGCTGAATGTCGCCATGACCGACAGCGAATACAACGCCGCTCTGGAGGCCAATATTGAAAAGATCTACCAAGCCTCTCTCTAAGGAAAGACTTGGATCCGAGCATTGAAAAAGGGGCCCCAGCGGCCCCTTTTTCTATCTGCGCCAGTCCCGCCAAGGTCGCCACGACATTTTCAATGTACGCAGCGCCCCCACGGGCTGCCCCACAATAAAGGCGTTTTGTTACGTCACGCGATCCAGTTGTGACGCAGAAATATTGATGCAATCAAAGTCCGAGTGGACTTGTCTGGGTTTCGTTCCAGACCATCGGGAGCAACACGGACATTGATGCGGCATAGGCCGAAGCCGCGCTGAGCAAATTTGAAGGTAGCGATCTGTCAAAGCGCTCCCCAGACCTAGCGCCGAGCCGGGGGCGGGCTTGGCGCTAGGTCATTCCGGCTCTGGATGAGCCGCCTGAGGAGCGCCCGCAAATGCCATCAAGGCGCGGAACGTGAAAACCTGCCGCGCAGGTCGAACCCGCGGTCATCACCCCAGCGATGGGGGGGCGGCAAAGTTGATATTTCTCGCGCTGAAGGTTCTCTTTGCGAGAGAGACGCGCTCTTTGCAGGAATGGCATGCTAAAAAATCCGCTCGCCCTCATGTTCAAGGAACGCTTGCCAATGGCGTCAGAAAAGGCACCAGCGCACAAAATTGCGCATAGTCTCGCGTCTCAAGCTGTCCTCAGAGCAACCGCAGCAGGACGTTCACAACCGATGGGGGCCGGTCCCCTTCCAGCCAGTTGCGCCATCAGAGATAAACCAGACCAAAGAGGTTAAAGTGCCCCCCTAAGCCATTCCACCTGCCACCAGCCCCTCTGCAATGCGAGCATAAGCATTCGCCATGGCCCCTTCGCCTGCTGCGATCGGTGTACCAGCATCGCCTGATAAACGTGTCTCGAGGTCGATAGGCAATGACCCCAACAGCGGGACCCCCATCTCCCTGGCCTCATCCGCCACACCGCCATTGCCGAAGATTTCGTGACTGCTGCCACAATCAGGGCAGGTAAAAAAGGACATGTTTTCGATCAGCCCAAGCACCGGGGTCTTCATGGTTAAAAACATATCCAGCGCCTTGCGCGCGTCGATCAGCGCGACATCCTGCGGGGTCGAGACAACGATCACCCCATCCAGTTCGGATTTGGTACACAAGGTCAGCTGCACATCGCCCGTGCCTGGCGGTAGGTCGATCAGAAGCACATCGAGTTCACCCCAGTTCACCTGCCCCAACATCTGCTGCATTGCCCCCATTAGCATGGGGCCGCGCCAGACAATGGCCTTCTTCTCTTCGACCATGAGGCCAATCGACATCAACGTGACCCCATGAGCGGTAAGGGGCTCAATGATCTTCCCATCGGGGCTTGCAGGCCGGCCAGAGGCACCCATCATTCGCGGCTGGCTGGGACCATAAATATCTGCGTCCAGCAAACCCACCTTACGCCCCTTCTTGGCCAGCGCAACGGCAAGGTTCGCGCTCACTGTCGATTTCCCCACGCCGCCTTTGCCAGACCCGATGGCGATGATCTTTTTGACGCCCGAGGGCCGCAAGGGCGCCGCCTGCGGTTTGGGATGACCACCCACTTTCAAGCTTGGGGCCTTGGGTGTCCCTGCATGGGCTGTGAGCGCAACAGAAACGCTCTCCACCCCGGGCAAGGCCTGAACTGTGGCTTCCGCCGCCTTGCGCAGGGGCTCCATCATCTTTGCAATCTCAGGGTTGGGCGCTTCGATCACAAAGCGCACCTGGCCGCCCTCAATCTGCACAGCACGCAGCATATCGCGCGAGACCAGCGTCCCCCCATCTGGCAGCGCCAAGCGCGACAACGCTTCTCGGATCTGTTCCGCAGTTACGGCCATTTCAATTCTCCTTCGTCTTGTGAGCGATATAGGCCGTGAGTCGCCCGAGCCCAAGGCCATCGAACCCGCGCACGGCGGGCTTTCTCACAAAAAACACATCGTTAAATCAGTCTGCGCTCAGATAGGTGGCATTTGCCACCTTTAACTGGCGCAAAAAAAGGCAACGCCTGAATTTCCATAACAAAACGTATGCGCTTGCTGCATAGCAGAAATGATCAAGCACCGGATTGTGCAAATGCAGCAAAAGCGTATCCTTATCAAGAAATCGACTTCCGCGCCTGGTGCGGATCGTACCGCCAAAACGAAGAATGAGCAAAACGCGATATGACTGCTATTGACCAGATCCAGATTTCGAAACCTCACGCCATCGGCGCAGGTTTCCTTCAGGCTCTGAAACACAAGTGGGTCCGCTACCGCGTGTATCGACAAACCCTGAAGGAGCTTTGTGAGCTCTCGGGTCGCGAGCTCGCGGATCTTGGTATGCACCGGTCTAACCTTCGCTCTGCTGCATATGCAGCCGCCTACGGCGACCAATGACATAGAACAACGGGTTCAGGTTCCTTCTCCTCCTCCCTAGGAACCTGTGCTTTGCGGTGACATCCTCCTCCTCCCTGATGTCACCGCACCTTATACCGGCGAAAGCCGGGCCGAGACGCACCGGAGCTCCTCCTCCCTTATTTCCGGTGCTAGTCAGAACGGCGGTGCCTCTCCTCCTCCCTGGCACCGCCGTTTTCTGTTTTTAGGCACCTTTCCTCCAATTTCTCCTGCCCGCCCTTCCCCACAAAATCAGCCTTCCGCGGGCGTAAAGCGACGGGTTTTCGGGACTGAAACGGCAGCGGGGCTGCGGCTCCATCGGATCCACAGCCCCGCTGCCCCCCAGTCGGGTTGCGCATCAATCCGAAACCCCTCAGAGACATATCAATTTAAAACGGCACGTCATCGCTCGCGGTGACGAAACGGGACACAACCTTTTTGATCCCTGCTTTTTCAAAGTCCACTTCCAGCTTATCGCCTTCAATCCCAACAATCGCGCCGTAGCCGAACTTCTGGTGGAACACCCGCTCTCCCAACGTGAAGGAAGAGACGGCCGCCACATCAATGGTCTGGTGGCGGCTTTCCTTCGGCTGGCTTAAACCCCGCTGCCCCGAACGCGACTGTAGGCGTTTCCAGCCAGGTGAATTATAGCCATCCGCCTGGCTCATACGATCTTCGATGGTCGATCGCCCGTAACCGCCCGACGATTCGCCAAAACCACCGTAAGAAGACTGTGCCGAGGCCCCATACCCGCCTGAACCGGTCAGAACATCCACATGCTCTTCGGGCAGTTCGTCAATAAATCGCGAGGGCAGCTGCGATTGCCATTGCCCAAACACGCGACGGTTGCCCGCAAAGGAAATCGTGCAGACTTCCTCGGCACGGGTGATGCCGACATAGGCCAAGCGCCGCTCTTCCTCGAGCCCCTTGAGACCGCTTTCGTCCATCGACCGCTGCGAGGGGAAAAGCCCATCTTCCCAGCCGGGCAGGAACACAGCCGGAAACTCAAGGCCCTTCGCAGCGTGCAGCGTCATGATCGACACTTTTTCCTCTGCGTCCTGCTTGTCATTGTCCATGACCAGGCTCACATGTTCAAGGAACCCCTGCAGGTTTTCAAAGCTCTCAAGCGCCTTCACCAATTCCTTGAGGTTTTCAAGGCGGCCTGGGCTGTCCGGGTTTTTATCGTTTTGCCACATCGTGGTGTAGCCGCTTTCAT
>SPLB01000154.1 GCA_004566265.1 Paracoccaceae bacterium
CATGTCCTTAGCCTCCAGAAAATGAGCCTTCGACCCGGCTGCGGCTCTTTTTTTGGAGGCTAAGGACATAACACGCACCTCCGCGCTAATGCAGGTCCGACTGGAAGTCGGAGGGTTTGGACCAAAGAGTGGATACTGAAATAGGGAACGCGCCTTTTGTTGAGGGGCCATCTGGAAGGTTCCCCTAAAGCGGCGACCCAACAGTGGCTTTCAGGGTGCGCATCCTCTGTTAGGTGCGGGCCTTTTCGAATTCAGCCCAAGCTGCGGTGAAGGCTTCGAAGTCAAACCCGTCTTCGCGTGCCGGCTCAAGCACCAAACGCTCTGTTTCCAAGAGCTTGAGAATTGCACCTTCAAGGTCTGCCATCACATCCTGCGGGATGACGAGCGCGCCGTGGCGATCAGCATGCACCAGATCACCATCCGAAATCTGCAGGCCAAAGATCTCAACTGGGCTTCCAACTTCGCGAACATGAACAAATCCGTGGCTCGGTCCAACAGAGCCGGCGACCACCGGAAAACCCTCTGGAAGGTCACCGAGATCCCGCATCACGCCGTTTGTGAGCGCGCCAGAGATACCGAAACCTTTGTGTACCGTTGTGTTGATCTCCCCCCAGTAGGCACCAATTGAATTCGGAAAATCAACATCTTCCACAACCGTGACCGACGGGCCAACCCCGTCTGCCATGTGGCGATAATAGTCCATCCGACGCTGTTTGATGACCTCGGGCGCCTCGGTCGGCGGTTGCAGAGCTGCGATTTTGGCCGTTTTTGCATAGCCGACCATTGGCGGCGCATCCGGATCGGAACAAAGCATCGTCCCGCGTGTAAATTGGTCAAATCCGCGCTTGCCCTGCGCCACTTCGATGGCGTTGCAGACAGTGGGCGTATCAACGGATTGCAGCAGCTTTAGCAAAGAGGGTGTCATAGGGTCTCCAACCAATTTTTGAGCGCCTCTGTGGTGGCCTCGGGTTGTTCCAGCGTGGGCAAGTGGCCTGCGTTGGGAAGGATGTTTAGGGTGCTGTTTGACAGCAGATCATGCATAAGGGTGTGGCGTCCGATAGGGCAGAGCCGATCCTCGTCACCACACAGCACCAGAGCCGGGGCTGTGTAGGCTTTCAGGGTTTCGGTCTGATCCGGGCGGTCGCGTAGGGCTAGGGATTGATTGATAAAAACATCACTCCCAAGAGCAAGTGCCATTTCTTCGCACAGAGGTTCAAGAACAGCGGCATCTGAACCTTCTGCCAAGTAATCCGGGATCATCTGTTCGCACATGACATCGCGTAGGAACCCTGCTTGTACCTTTTCGATTTGTAAGGCGCGCTTGGCTTTAACAGCATCTAGCTCTGCAAGTGGGTTGGTATCCATCAGGGCCAATCCAATAACGCGTTCAGGAGCGAGCCGGGTTACCTCCATGGCCAGAATTCCGCCCATGCTGAGGCCTGCGAGCGCAAAGCGCGAGGGGGCGTTTTCCAGAATATCTTGGGCGAGATCGGTCATGGTCTGAAATCTGCCAACTGAAGCAACTGATATTGTGTGGCGGGCGGAAAGCGCCGTGATTTGCGGCGCGAAAAGCCGTGCGTCGCACATCATGCCGGGCAGAAAGACGATGGTTGTCATAAGCTGTCTCCGTCTGAAGGTGGAACGAATGGTGCATCACGCGTAGATGGCAGATCGGTATCGGAAAAGCGCAATACACAGATTAATTGAGGAGGTCGTGGCGCAGCCCAAGATGGGCCACGCAACAAATCATACTTAATCTAACCCACCCAGGTCGCGCCCGCAGGGTCGTCCGTCGCGGTAATGCGGTAGAGACCTGCCTGACCGGTCATAGACGGCGCAACACTGTAGCTTTCGCTTGGCATAATGACAGCGGTGTCGCCGACAGATAGGGTGACATTCACGTCATCAATGGAAATCGCCCAGTGGCCGCTTGCGGGCATCAAAACGACAGGCTTGTCGGCCTTCACTTTCTCGGTCATCGCAGAGCCACGGGTCAGGAAGTCGACTTCAAATCCCGGTTTGTCCTTGATGACACCGTTTTCGCCAATCACGACAGCAGGTTTTTTGCCACCAAGCGCCATAAGATCCCAATAGCGTGCGACGTAAGCGCCGATCACGTCTTCAACCGGAACTTCCGGGTAGGCTTTTAATTCTTCTTCAGTCAGCAATGGCATTGGGCGCACATTGTGAGGCAGCTCTTCGCCCTTTTTGCTGTCATAAAGAACGCCATTGTCACCCAGCATCAGACCATGGGCCTGCGCTTCCTGAATAACCTGCGGGGCCCACGTCACACCGCCGCCTGCATCGTCGCCGCCGAGGATCGACATGATCATTCCGTAGTCCTGGCCGATATTTTCAAAGCCACGGAACATGCCTGTGGGAATGTTGAAGATATCACCTTCTTCAGCCACGAATTCACCTGCGGTGCCGTGCAGCCCCCAGAAAAAGCGCCAGCGGCCTTTGGCCACAAAGAACACTTCGGCGGTGGTGTGACTGTGCAGGGAGTTGCGGCATTTTGGCGGTTGACCAGCTGCACCGATATTGAAGCCAATTTTATCGGTGATGTGGACGTGCTGGTCGGGGGATTCAGACACGCCACCACCAACGATGGTAAAGTTCTCTTTCTGATCCGAGCCCGGGGTGTGCGCGTCAATAAACGCGGTTTTGCAAGGGCGCAGATCGCCGTAGCGGACAATGCGGGATTGAATAGTGCTCATAATGTGTCTCCTTTGTAATGTGGGATTGTGTAGGGGGTTAAAATCCCTGCGCAGGAGGACGGTTGTTGAGACGTTTTGCTCGCAAGGATGCGCGGTGCGTATGATAGCGCCGTGCGGCCTGAGAGGCGATGAGATCCGAGTTTTCACCCTGCATTGTCTGTTCGGCCTTCAGAGGTCACCTGTATGCAGTAGGATCTGTTTCCAAACAGCGGTTTCATCAAACAGGGTCCACTCACGGCGCAGCCGGATGTCACCACCGATTATTTCACCCCATTCTGCGTGGCTGATCCCCAGAACATAGAGATCCGCTCCGGTTGGTGCACCAAAAGCCCCCCAACCATCATGCTTACCATGCAGGCTCCAGCGGATGGCAGAGCGCGGCGGCATGTTGGAGTCTACACGGCCGATCTGATGGTGGATCGTGAATTTGGCCGATGGCATGGAAGCCCGCAGCCCCATCCAGAAGCGTTCGACCGGATCCCAGCTGTGGCCTGTGGCACCGCCGGGATATTCAGACTGCACCGCCCGGTCATAATTGTCTTTGATTGCAGACATTTCCGCATTCATCATGCGGGTCAGAAGGTCGGCATGACGCTGACCCCATGCGTTGTCATTGCCGGTGCCTTTGTAAGGACCTTCTATGTCATTGGACGGGGTCAGCGGCTTGATGCAGGTCTCTGGTCCGCCTTCCCGCGCAATCAGGTCGCGGGAAAATGCCTTGGGTTCCCAACCCATCTGACGCACCACCGCGCCATTGTCCCGCACCAGCCACTCGTCATCAATGGCGTTGTTCTTGGCATGGCAGTCCGCAAGAATACGGTACGTCAGTTTGGTTCCGGTCGCCGCGCCGAAAGCACCATCTCCCAAATGTGTGGCCGTGGATATGATACGGTGGCTCGAAAGCATGCCTTCTTCCGGTGTGCCGGACCAGATCACATCTTCTCCCAGAAGAGTACGATCCGGGAATTCCGAGAGCGTTGCCATGGTCGCGCCAATCACGCCTTCGTTGCCGCGCGAGACAGAACCAGGCATGCGCACCGCAACATCAGGAGCATAGTATTCGTGCAACGTAGAAAAGCCGCGCCCTTCCCAAATCTCTTGAGTGATACCGATGATATAGTGCGGAAAGTCGCTGAATTTGTTGGAAAAGCCGTGCATCATTGTTGTCCTTTGTCGTGAGGCCAGTTTTCGGGCACGCGTGCAGAGCCGCGCACAATCAGGGGTGCCTTAATGGCAATGTTTCGTGGTCTGATACTTCCGGGGTGATCAATTTGCGCCATCAGAGCATCAACGGTTTCTCTCACCATCAAATTGGCCCTCTGGCGCATGGTGGTCAGGTTATAGGCCCGCCAGGCAGACGGCGGCACATCGTCAAAGGCGACAACGGACACATCCGCAGGCACTTTGAGCCCCAACCCAAAGCGCAGTTCATCCATGACCGCAAAGGCCATGTGATCATTTGCAACAAAAACTGCATCCGGGCGCTTCTCAACAGGGACATTAAACATCACGTTGGCTGCTAAGCGCGCCTGATCGCTGTCAAAATTGCCCACCTCGCGCGCAAAAAGCGCGTGATCCTGTTCTGCAAGCCCTGCGCGAAAACCCGCTTCGCGATCACGTTGGGTTGAAGCGCCTTCCCACCCAGCAATATACGCGATCTTTTCATGCCCGCCTGCCACAAGGAACTGTGCCATTTCCCGTCCTCCGTCGAAATTGTCAGAGGTTACACAGGTGATATCGAGACCTTCCTGCAAACGGTTGAATTGCACAACAGGCACGCCCGCTTGAATGCAGCGTCGGGTCAAGTCGGAGGACATGGAGACAGAGGCGGTTACAATGCCATCGACCTGATAATCCAAGATTTCCTCTACAGCATCATCAATGTTTCCCGGCCTCCGGGAGGTCATAAACACCAGAACGTGATAGCCCTGTTCCTGCAGCGCATTGGACAGGATCTCAAGCGCGTCCGGATAAAAATGGTTTTCTAGATAGGCCACAACAAGCCCAATGATGCGGGACCGGCCGGACACCATCGCACGGGCCAGAGAGTTGGGGCGATACCCCAGCTCTTCGGCCGCTTTACGCACTTTTTCTGCGGTCTTCTGAGACGCTGAGGCGCCCGGCGTGAAGACGCGACTAACCGCTGATTGGCTTACACCTGCGCGCTCTGCCACCTGAAGGGATGTGACCTTGTCCGGCATCAGTCTGCGGTCCAGCCCCCATCAATCAGCATAGACGTCCCCGTGACCAGCGCCGCTGCATCCGATGCGAGATAGAGCACCGCACCCATAATGTCTTCGACCTCTCCCACACGACCGAGCTTGATCTTTTCTTTGATCCATGCAGCCCGGTCTGGGTTGTCAAAAGTTGATTGCGTAAGCGGGGTGCGGATAAACGTCGGGCAAACTGTGTTGATCCGCACCTGCGCGGGCCCCCACTCGACCGCCATGGCTTTGACCATACCCTCCAGTCCGTGCTTGGAGGCGCAGTAAACGGCCCGGTCTACGCCGCCGACATGGCCCATCTGGCTCGAAATGTGAATGATTGAGCCGGGCTTGCCCGCAGATATCATTGCTTTTGCCGCATAGGCAGACAGAAAATAAGCGGATCGGAGGTTAAGCCCCATGGCCGCGTCATAGTCTTCGGGTGTGGTTTCCAGCGCCGGGCCGTGCCGCGCAAGACCTGCGGAGTTGACCACCACATCAAAGCTGCGGTCCGCCAGTAAGGGCTCAAGAACCGCCAGATCGCCTTGATCCAGCGCCAACGCCTCGGCCTTCATCCCAGCTCCGCGCATGGCAGACACGGTGCTCTCCAGCTTCTCTACCCCCCGCGCGGCGCAAACGACATGTGCACCCGCTTCGGCCAGCGCCACGGCACAACCCTGGCCAATTCCGGAAGACGCGCCTGTCACGAGCGCTGTTTTGCCGGTAAGCGAAAAGGTCGGAGTGCGAGGCAGGTGGGTCATTGGGTCATACCATCCGGGATAGAAATAGGTGTCAGATTCCGAGCCTTGTTGAACTCTCGTAGCCGAGCGAAAACATCCACCCCGATCTGGGCGTAGACATCAAGCAAATCCACAAGAACCCAGTTCTCGCGGATCAACCCGTTCTCCATACGCCAAAAATCAAGCGAGCGCAGGCTGATTCGTTTGCCATTGGGGGCGATGCCAAGCCAACCGCTCTCTGTCAACGACTGACGCATATTGGGCCAACCGGTCACGGCAACATAATCGCTGTCGGCAAAGAAGTGGGAGGTCAGCTCCGCAGCATTTTTTCCGCGGTCAGGCATCGCGTTCAAGAACGGAATTTGATGCCAGTTGCGAAAACCCGCAAAACCGCGTGCGGTTCCAATGCCTGCAGGCCCGTACCAGTTCATACGCGGATGCCAGAAGCGATCCGGTTCCATGACCTCTGGCCCGCCTTGAGAGGGAAACTTGACCAAATACTTCAGCATCTCAACGACATGGTCGCAAGCGGCTTTACTGCGCGCTTCATCATAGGGTCCGGGCACAAAACCATCCTGCGTCGCGGGGCCTGGGACATGCCATTCGCGCCCCAAGGAAGGCGCAAGGGGCCAAGCATTTGCCTGCATCATAACTTCGGGAATGTCCCAGATCGTCTGCACTTCTGCGATCTTGCCATCAACCACGCGGTAAAACTCATGAAAGCGCATATGCGCCTGATGGCCTGTTGGCGGGATGTCGAGCCAAGGCCCAGTGAACGTACCGGTGTAGTACCCACCGCAGCCGACCCAATCGTGCCCGTGATCATCAGTACCCGCCATGACAATCCAGTCGCGACGTTCCAGATCTGGCCAGGCCGCCAAGAGTGGCGCGTAGGCGTGATCGTACAGCGCGTCTGGCCCAGTCATATCACCAAATGGACAACACATGTGAAGGGTCACGTCCGGCGCCATTACCTCGCGCAACGCTGTTCGCACCGTCTCACCGTCGAAGTTATACATGGCCTGTCGCAACGGAGCGATGAGCATCTTGTGGGTGGTATGTGTGTCCATCTTTGTCTTTCCTCAATGTCCCAGAGTGTGCGAGGGGCTAACCCCTCGCACACAACGGTTTCACTCCGCTGCGTCGCGGTAGGGTGCACCGGTGCCGTATGGCACGTTGACGCCGCCATAGCGGCGCACACGTACATTGCACTGCTCCGCATGACCAACGAAGCCTTCAAGCATACAAAGACGAGAGCCATATTCCCCGATCAGGGTCGCGGCTTCATCGGTTGTCACTTTCTGATAGCTGTGCGTTTTCAGGTATTTCCCAACCCAGAGTCCACCGGTATACCGGCCCGCCTTTTTGGTCGGCAGAGTATGGTTGGTACCGATAACCTTGTCGCCGTTGGATACATTGGTGCGAGGGCCCAAGAACAGCGCGCCGTAGCAGGTCATTTTCTCAAGGAACCAATCATCGCGGTCTGTCATGACCTGCACGTGCTCAGACGCAATGTCATCAGCCACTTCCAGCATTTCTTCATAGGTGTCACAGACAATAACCTCACCGTATTCCTCCCAGCTCACCCGCGCAGTGTCAGCCGTAGGCAGGATACCCAGAATACGCTCGATCTCGACAAGTGTCTCGTCGGCCAGTTTTTTGCTGTTGGTCAGCAGAACACAGGGGCTATTGTAGCCATGCTCTGCCTGACCCAGAAGGTCAGTGGCGCAGAGTTCTGCATCCGCAGCGGTTTCATCTGCAATCACCATGGTCTCGGTCGGACCAGCAAACAGATCGATACCGACACGGCCAAAGAGCTGGCGTTTGGCTTCGGCCACAAAGGCATTGCCCGGACCAACAAGCATGTGCACCGGGGCAATGCTTTCCGTACCAATCGCCATGGCACCAATGGCTTGAATGCCGCCCATCACATAGATCTCATGCGCTCCCCCGAGGTGCATCGCCGCAATCACGGCTGCATTTGGTTTGCCCTGAAATGGCGGCGTGCAGGCGATAATGCGCGGCACACCAGCCACCGAAGCGGTTGCCACGGACATATGAGCAGAGGCGACCATGGGGAATTTCCCGCCCGGCACGTAGCAGCCCACCGATTGAACGGGGATGTTCTTGTGACCCAGGATCACGCCCGGCATGGTTTCGACCTCGATGTCGAGCATGGAGTCGCGCTGCGCCTGGGCGAAATTGCGCACCTGCTCCTGCGCGAACTTGATGTCCGCCAGTTCACGCTCAGACAGGGAGGCGATCAGCGTATCGATCTCTTCCTGACTCAGACGAAAAGACGCTGGGGAGTAGTTGTCGAACTTCTCTGACAACTCGCGCACCGCTGCGTCGCCACGGGTTTCGATATCTTTCAGCGTGGCTTCCACCACGGCGCGGGTTTTGGCATCGTCTTCAGCGCGCTCCGCTTGGTCTTTGCCACGTTTTAGATACTCTATTGTCATATTCATGTCTCCCGCCCCGATCGTGATGCGGGGCCTCTTACAGTGGAATCCTGGGACAACCCCGGGACAGGATTATTTTGCGTCGGGACGGGGCGCTTCTTTTTCGCCACGGTCGTAGGCTTCCCAACCTTCGCCGTTGAAAACGTCTACCCCCAGCTGCGCCGCCACATGTGCAAAATCGACGTTCACCCAGTTGTCGACAATCTTGCCGTCCACAACCTTCCAGAAATCCATGTAGCGGATTTCGACGCGTTTACCGGTGGGCGCAATGCCAAGGAACTCTCCCGAGTGGGTGGCTTCCTGACGCCCGAAGGCCGCGGCCCATTCGCCCATATAGATGCGTGCTTCGTCGATGCAGGTTTTGTCGGAAAACGCCGCCTGAAACGGACGCTGCCAGTTGTTCTGGAACTCATTCAGGCCGGTTTTCGTGCCGCAGCCCTGATTGCCGAGCCAGCGGAAGCCTTCCGAGAAAAATTCGCCAATGTCATCAATACGGTGGTCGTTCAGACCATCCACCATATTTTCAATCACGCGGCGAGTTTCATCGGTTTTGCTCATGTCCGTGTCACGGGTCAGCACAGCTTGTTCGGGGCGGGAACCTTTCATGGTCAGTCTCCTGTTGAATGCAGTGTTTGCGTTTAATGAGGAAAAGCTCCCCACTCAAAAGTTCACGACGCACTTAGCTAAGTGCTTGGATACGATTTCAGACTAGCGCCATCCGGGGCATTTGAGAGGCAGCATGAAACGTACTGGGAAGGTTGGTCATGATGTCTTATTGCCTTCCAGCCTGCTGCCCCAGGGCTTTTCCCAGAACGTCAGCGCCCCCCCCTCTGGGCTCCTTGCCGCGATCTGGTCATGGGCCACATGAGTTGAGGTACCCTGGAGATCGCGGGTCAGGTTATTAACTTGGGCTCGGGTATATACACGCAACCTCGCATCAATGTTTGAAAGCGATTTTTCCATCAAAAATGGCTTGGGGTTGTCCACATTACGCAGCTGCACCTCAGCCATACAGTCCTCCCCGGGTGGTCATTCTTTGCATGTTGATAAATAAAGCGGTGGGACGCTTTTGCATTCGTTTGCAAAAAGACTAATCTTGGATTTGAGATCTTGGCAAGAGTTTTTTGCAAGCGTATGCATTTTTGACGCAGCTTGCTGAAATATGAGAGGAAACGCGGGTGAATCTTCAGAAAGAAAAGTCCACAATTCGGTTATTTTATGACGCATTGGATGCTCCAGGTGCTGATATTTCTGCGGTAATGGGTCGCTTTTGCTCTGACGACCTTGCTTGGCACGGGTTTCATCCCTTTGATGAAATGCATGGGCCGGAGTCTGTCGCGCGCCGTTTCTGGAAACCGCTTCGCAACAGCCTGACCCGGATGCAGCGACGGGTGGATATCTTCTTTGCCTCAGAGAACCATCTGGAAGCCGGCGGTGTATGGGTGTGCTCGATGGGGCATCTCGTGGGCTTGTTTGACCAACCCTGGTTGGGCATTCGACCAACTGGGAAAATGGTATTTTTGCGCTATAGCGCCTTCCACCGCGTGAAAGATGGCAAGATCGTAGAAACTGCGATGTATTTTGACATTCCACATCTAATGGTTCAGGTCGGCTTGCGGCCCTTCCCTGAGCAGACAGCGGCAGAGCTTGTGCAGCCGGGTCCAATGACCCATGACGGGCTTCTCTACGAGCCCCAACCCGCGTCAGAGGGCATAAAGACGCTCGATTTGATAGAAGCGATGGTGCGCGATCTCGGACAATGGGGCTGCGGGCTGCCTCTGGAAGAAGAGCTGGCGCGCACGTGGCATGATGACATGCTTTGGTGGGGACCAACGGGCATCGGCTCCACATATACGATCGAACGTTACGCAAAGCAGCACTCTGGTCCGTTTCGCGCGTGTTTTGCGGACCGATCCAAAACCAAACACGTCTGTCGCATTGCTGAGGGGCATTATGGTGGCTTCTTTGGCTGGCCAAATTTCACGGCACGCCCGACAGGCGGCTTTATGGGAATGCCAGCGACGGACAAAGCTGGGGAGTTCCGGGTGATTGATGTCTATCGCCGGGCTGGTGACAAGCTCGCTGAGAACTGGATTTTCATTGACTTGCTCCACTTCTGGAAGCAGCAGGGTGTGGACATCCTGAAGCGCACCACCGGCTGGAGCGAGACGGAGGTCTAAACGTTCCC
>SPLB01000023.1 GCA_004566265.1 Paracoccaceae bacterium
CCGCTTCGGGGATCGGTTCGCCCTGATGGACGTCGGGGACGGTTTTCATATTTCAACTTCCTAAACTTAAATTTTCAAAAACATAAATCAAAGGGGTGAAAAATCCAAGTGTAAGGGATGAAAATAAGCTCTAACACGCTGAAAATTCATGAAACTGTTGCGTTCAGGCCGGTTTGAAGAGAATGGAGGACAAGATGCGCGCGCATCTCAGGCTTCCGCATGCCGTGTGCAAGCGACTCAGCACCGGTAAGTTTTAAGAAACCTGCAGGTTCAGGGATCTTTCAGGGTTCAGATTCCAAGCCGGTCGCGCAGCGCGAACCATGTCATGGCGAGGGTCAACAGCGGGCTGCGCAGAAGGGTGCCACCGGGAAACGCCGGAACCGGCAGGCGCGCCATGAGATCAAACCCCTCGGATTGACCCGCGACGGCTTCGGCCAACAAGCGGCCGGCATGGGTGGCAGTGCCCAGCCCATGCCCGGAATATCCCGACGCGCCCAGAATCCGGGGCGACAAGCGGGCAAAATGCGGCAGGCGCTTCATCGTGATGGCCAATGTGCCGCCCCAAGCGTAGTCGATTTTGACGTCGGCCAGATGTGGAAAAATTTCCAGCATGGGACCGCGCACCTTGGCTGCAATATCCGTCGGGAAGCGATAACCATAGCTTTCGCCGCCACCAAACAGCAGACGCCCATCATGGGAGAGGCGGAAATAATTCACCACAAATTTGCTGTCGGCCACAGCCACATCACGGGTCAGCACCTCGGCGGTGCGCTGGCCCAATGGTTCCGTGGCTGCAATGAAGTTGTTGATTGGCATCACCCGTGCCGCGACGTTTTGATTCAGGCGGCCCAGATACCCGTTGCAGGCAAGGATCAGATGATCCGCCTGAACGCGGCCTTTTGCGGTTCTGACGACAACTTTTGTGTCGTCAGAAATACTGCGAACTTCGCTGTTTTCATAGATCCGCGCCCCCGCGTCGCGAGCCGCGCGGGCCAGACCAAGCGCAAAGTTCAGCGGATGCAGATGACCCGCACCCATGTCCAGAATGCCGCCGTGATAGGCAGGTGAGGGGCAGAGCCGGTCACAGCCTGCCGGATCCAGTTTCTCCACCTGATCATAGTCATACCGATCCTTCAGGAAATCGGCATAGGCGTGCAGGTCGTGAGTCTCGCGGTGGGACATGCCAGTCCAGGCAACCCCTGGTTTCAGGTGGCAGTCGATCTTGTGGCGCGCGACCAGCTTGCGCACCAGATCCTTGGCCTCTTGACCCAGATCCCATAGTTTCGCCGCGTCTCCGCGGCCCATCATCTTTTCTAGCTTTTCCTGATCCTGCCGCTGCCCGGATCCAAGCTGACCGCCATTGCGGCCAGAGGCACCAAAGCCCACGCGCTGCGCCTCCAGAAGGACAACCGAATAGCCACGTTCCACCAAATGCAGCGCCGCAGACAGGCCGGTATAGCCCGCACCAATAATGCAGACATCGGCGCGCGTGTCACCTGCCAGCGCGGGAAATGGGTCGAGCGGAGTCGCCGTGGCCCGATACCAGCTGGATGGGTACTGGCCGGGCGCATCATTGGCATGGAGCAGGTTCAGGGCCATGGGTGTCAGACGTTCAGCAGCAGGTGTTCACGTTCCCAAGGCGAGATCACTTGCAGGAACTCGTCATATTCGGCGCGTTTGACAATGGAGTAAACGCGGGCAAACTCGGGGCCGAGGATCTCGTGCAGTTTGGTGGCCTCATCAAACAGATCGAGCGCCTGACCAAGGACGCGTGGGATATCGCCTTCGCCTTCGTAAGCGTCCCCTTTGAATTGTTTGGAGGGGCGTTCCTGTCCCATCAAACCCAGGTACCCACAGGCCAAAGAAGCTGCGATAGACAGATATGGATTGCCGTCCATGCCGCCAATGCGGTTTTCGACCCGGCGCGCTTCTGGCCCCGAAAGCGGCACGCGAATGCCGGTGGTGCGATTGTCGCGCGCCCATTCCAGGTTGATCGGCGCAGCGTGGTCCTTGACGTAGCGGCGGTAGGAATTCACGTAAGGCGCCATTACCGCAAGCCCTGCGGGCAGGTGGTTTTGAAGACCCGCAATAAAATGATAAAACATATCCGTCTCACCGCCTTGCGGGCCAGAGAACAGGTTTTCGCCTGTTTCCATATCGATGATCGAATGGTGAATATGCATGGCTGATCCGGGTTCATCGGCGATCGGCTTTGCCATAAAGGTGGCAAAGCAATCGTGGCGCAGCGCGGCTTCGCGGATCAGGCGTTTGAAATAAAACACTTCGTCCGCAAGCTTCACCGGAGAGCCATGGCGCAAGTTTATTTCCAGCTGGCCGGCACCGCCTTCCTGCGTGATTCCGTCAATTTCAAACCCTTGGGCTTCGGCAAAATCATAGATGTCGTCGATCACAGGGCCAAATTCATCCACCGCCGTCATAGAATAGGCTTGCCGTGCCGCAGCAGGTCGGCCTGAGCGGCCCATCATCGGCTCGATCCCCCGCGCGGGGTCGGTGTTGCGGGCCACCAGATAGAATTCCATCTCCGGGGCAACCACGGGCTTCCAGCCCTGTGCGTGATACAGTCCCACCACCCGTTTCAGCACATTTCGTGGGGAAAATGGGATCGGCGCGCCATCGCGGTCATAGGCGTCATGGATTACTTGCAGTGTCCAGTCGCCTGTCCAAGGCGCGGCGGTCGCAGTGGAAAAATCGGGGTATAGAACCATGTCTTTTTCGATCCAGCCATCATCGTCTGCTGCATCGGCCCAGTCGCCGGTGATGGTCTGGTAAAAGATACTGTCGGGCAGGTGGAAATAGCTCTGACGGGCAAATTTTGTGGCAGGCACCGCCTTGCCACGGGCGATCCCGGGGAGGTCCGAGATAATACATTCGACTTCGTCCAGCCGCTGGCCGTCGTAATAGGCTCGGGCGGAGTTGGGCAGGTCCTCTTGCCAGTCTGCAGGGCTGGTGGGGGGCGCTTTAGGGGACATTAGGGCCTCGGTTTTTTGAAAAATGCGGCGATTTCTTCGGCGATATGGTTATTGTCGGTGGGCCTGGTCAGCCTGTCTGTGGCTGCGTCCAACAGGGCATCGGGCACTAGACCGCGCCCTCGGATGCGAATCAGCCCATCTATGAAGTCTGCGGTGAATTCAGGGTGGGCCTGTACCGTCCAGATGTGGTCCCCGTAGGTCAACACAGCGTTCTCACAAAACGCCGAAGACGCCGCGACACTTGCGCGTGCGGGGCGGCGGACAATCTGGTCCTGATGCCAGGCGTTCAGTACCAAGGGTGTGCCGCATCTGTCATATTCGGTTGCACCAATGCTCCAGCCAGCTTGGAATTTCTCGACCTTGCCGCCAAGAGCCTGCGCGATAATCTGGTGTCCAAAGCAAACCCCGACCAGTGGCATGCGGTGGGCGTCGATAGTGCGGATCAGATCTTCGAGTGGAGGAATCCAGTCGTGGTCTTCGTAAACCCCGTGGCGCGATCCGGTTATCAGCCAGGCGTCAGCGTCTTCAGCGCTGGCAGGAAATTCACCGTCTAGCACCGCATAGGTTACAAAATCAAACCCGTGGCCTGACAGCAGATCGCGAAACAACGCGTCGTAATCACCGGTCTGTTCCATCAGCGCCTCGGGGGCGCGGCCGGTTTGCAGGATGCCTATTTTCATGTTCGTCCTTCGCGTTGTCTGACCTGTGCCATGTCTGCGGGGTTTAAACCCGGTCCAACCAGGAAAGCCAGTGGTCTTGGGGCGGCAGCTTGGCAAAGCCTGCGATTTCCTGCCGCTTGGTGCGAATGAGGTTCGCGATCAGCTGGGGCGGTAGAATGCGCGGCATCAGGGTGCTGGTCTCCAACTGGTTGACCGCGGCCGCCCAGCTGGGGGCAAGCTGCGGTAGTCCCTCGATCTCGTACGCATTGCCAGAGATCGGCGCAGGCGGAGTCATGCTGTCTTCAATCCCGATGAACGCCGCACCAAGGATGGTGGC
>SPLB01000155.1 GCA_004566265.1 Paracoccaceae bacterium
AAAAAATCGACGCTAGGGAAGCTGGTAGGTTGCTACGAAAGCTCCGTCAGGAGCCTGATGCAGCATTAGGTTTATTGGGCGATGAGAAGTCTGCAACAGCAGCGTGACTACTGAAATCTGTCGACGCAATTTCTTCCCCATTGCCAGCCCCCCGCGACTCTGTTACATCCCGCGCATCTTGCAGCCTCGGATTCGTTCCGGGGCTCATGATTTTTGGAAATCAGGGACCTTCGGGGCCCTATCAAATCGGTCACCTGAACCGAGCACGCCAATAAAATCGGCGCGGGGCAGGGGGCTTTCACATAGCGGGTCCAAAGACAAAAACCTAAGGGCTCGCACGCTAAACGGAAGACAGAAAGCATGGCACTTAAGTCGTATAAGCCGACGACGCCGGGCCAGCGTGGGCTGGTTCTGATCGACCGTTCGGAGCTGTATAAAGGGCGTCCGGTCAAGTCTCTCACTGAGGGTCTGACCAAATCGGGCGGCCGGAACAACACCGGACGGATCACGTCTCGCCGCCGTGGTGGTGGCGCAAAGCGTCTTTACCGGATCGTTGACTTCAAACGGAATAAATTTGATGTCGCCGCGACCGTCGAGCGCATTGAATATGACCCCAACCGGACTGCCTTTATCGCACTGGTAAAGTATGAGGACGGCGAGCAGGCTTACATCCTCGCTCCGCAGCGTCTGGCAGTGGGTGATCAGGTCATCGCCTCCGCAAAGGCAGACATCAAGCCGGGCAACGCAATGCCGTTCTCGGGCATGCCGATCGGTACCATCGTACACAACATCGAACTGAAACCGGGCAAAGGCGGCCAGATCGCGCGCGCTGCTGGTACATACGCGCAGTTCGTTGGTCGTGACGGTGGCTACGCACAGATCCGCCTGTCCTCGGGCGAACTGCGCATGGTCCGTCAGGAATGCATCGCAACCGTCGGTGCGGTCTCCAACCCCGACAACTCCAACCAGAACTACGGTAAAGCCGGTCGTATGCGCCACAAAGGCAAGCGTCCGTCCGTTCGTGGTGTGGTTATGAACCCGATCGATCACCCGCACGGTGGTGGTGAAGGTCGGACCTCTGGTGGTCGTCACCCGGTCACCCCTTGGGGTAAGCCGACCAAAGGTAAGCGCACTCGCAACACCAACAAAGCGTCGCAGAAGCTCATCATTCGCTCGCGTCACGCCAAGAAGAAAGGGCGTTAATCTATGTCTCGCTCTGTATGGAAAGGCCCTTTCGTTGACGCTTACGTGCTGAAAAAAGCCGAAGCTGTCCGCGAGTCCGGCAAAAACGAAGTGATCAAAATCTGGTCCCGTCGTTCCACCATTCTGCCCCAGTTCGTGGGTTTGACCTTTGGTGTGTACAACGGCCAGAAGCACATTCCCGTCAACGTCTCTGAGGACATGATCGGTCAGAAGTTCGGTGAGTACGCGCCGACTCGGACCTATTACGGTCACGCAGCTGACAAAAAAGCGAAGCGGAAGTAAGTCATGGGTAAGGAAAAGAATCCCCGCCGCGTGGCAGACAACGAAGCAATGGCCAAGGTGCGCATGCTCCGGACCTCCCCGCAGAAACTGAACCTGGTGGCTCAGATGATCCGTGGCAAGAAAGTTGAGAAGGCGCTGACTGACCTGACTTTCTCCAACAAGCGGATCGCACAGGACGTGAAGAAATGCCTTCAGTCCGCCATCGCAAACGCCGAAAACAACCACAACCTGGACGTCGACAACCTGGTCGTCGCCGAGGCATGGGTTGGCAAAAATATGGTCATGAAGCGCGGTCGTCCGCGGGCCCGTGGCCGTTTCGGTAAGATCCTGAAACCGTTCTCTGAGCTCACCATCAAGGTGCGTCAAGTCGAGGAGCAAGCCTAATGGGACATAAAGTCAATCCGGTTGGCATGCGCCTGCAGATCAACCGCACTTGGGACAGCCGCTGGTACGCAGACACCAAAGACTACGGTGACCTGCTGCTCGAGGACATCAAGATCCGCGAGTTCATCAAGGAAGAGTGCAAACAGGCGGGCATCGCCCGCGTGATCATCGAGCGCCCCCACAAGAAGTGCCGTGTGACCATTCACACCGCGCGTCCGGGTGTTATCATCGGCAAGAAGGGTGCAGACATTGAAGTTCTGCGCAAGAAAGTCGCTGCGATGACCGCGTCCGAACTGCACCTGAACATCGTCGAAGTCCGCAAGCCGGAACTGGATGCGCAGCTGGTTGGTGAGTCCATCGCTCAGCAGCTTGAACGCCGTGTGTCTTTCCGTCGCGCGATGAAACGTGCCGTTCAGAACGCAATGCGTATGGGTGCCCAGGGTATCCGGGTCAACATCGCAGGGCGTCTGGGTGGTGCTGAAATCGCTCGTACCGAATGGTACCGTGAAGGTCGTGTGCCGCTGCACACCCTGCGCGCCGACATCGACTACGCGCACTCTGAAGCCATGACTCCCTATGGTATCATTGGGATCAAGACATGGATCTTCAAAGGCGAGATCATGGAAAATGATCCGCAGGCGCGTGACCGCAAATCCCAGGAAGTCCAAGACGGCCCGGCACCTCGTGGTGCAGGCGGCAACCGTCGTGGCGACCGCTAAGGAGAACGCGACATGCTTCAGCCAAAGCGTACTAAATTCCGCAAGATGTTCAAAGGCCGGATCAAGGGCGAAGCCAAAGGTGGCTCTGATCTGAACTTTGGCACCTACGGCCTCAAGGCAACCACACCCGAGCGTGTGACCGCCCGCCAGATCGAAGCTGCACGCCGTGCAATGACGCGTCACATGAAGCGTCAGGGCCGCGTATGGATCCGTATCTTCCCGGATGTTCCGGTCACCTCCAAGCCCGTCGAAGTTCGTATGGGTAAAGGTAAAGGTTCCGTGGACTATTGGGCCTGCAAAGTGAAGCCGGGCCGCGTCATGTTCGAAATCGACGGCGTTGCCGAAGATATCGCCCGTGAAGCGCTGCGTCTTGCTGCCATGAAACTGCCGGTGAAAACCCGCGTTGTGGTGCGGGAAGACTGGTAATCCCAGTTTTCGGAAACAGTTGGAGACCCCCGTCAGGCGACTGGCGGGGGTTTTCTTTTGCAGTCTAAGATGTCACTCGGCCAATGATTGAATGAAGTTAGTTTGAACAATGAAGTCAGAAAGCTGTGTGCCTTGACCTGTATTGACCCAGCGGAATCTGCTCAGGTTAAGCTGCTAATTTGAATGCCTCGTTTGGTGTGCGCATGGCAAGGGCCCGATGCGGCCGCTTGTGATTATAGAATTGGATCCAGTCTCCGATTGCACGGCTTGCGTGTGCGAGGCTTTCGAACCGATGACGATGGACACATTGCTCTTTCAGAGATCGGATCAAGCGTTCCATCATTCCGTTCTGCTG
>SPLB01000156.1 GCA_004566265.1 Paracoccaceae bacterium
ATGCAATTGAAGACTTGCAGGCAATTGCCGCCACGCAGGAAAGAGATCAGAAACACAGCCTTGGATGCGTTGCATGAAACAATCTAGTTCTTGATTGTCAATGAGAATTACCCCATGTGAACCCATTGCCCCGACGTTTTTGGTTTGGGAGATTTGGAGTGATCTACATGGGATTGTTGAGTGTTATCGGACGCTCGCTGCCAGGCAGGCGCATGCTCAGCATGCTGCCGAGAGGGGGCATTGCGTGATAAAATGCCGATACGCGAGATCGCCCGGCGGAAGGGTTTGTCTCGGAACACCATCAAGAAGTAACTACGCGAAGGCGCGGTGGAGCCGAAGTTAAAGACGGCTGAGCGTTCAAGCAAATTGGACCCATATGGCAAAGCCATCCCAACCAGATGCACCGCTATCATTGCCCGCAACAGCGTATTCACTCATCGCTCCGAGGGCGTGAAAAGACTGGCCTTTTGGTCCGCGATTTACTTTGAGGCTACAAAGTGGCGGACGACCGGACCGCTGTCACGTATATCAAAGGCGCGCACTTGCGCCTGCAAATCTGCGTCGCTTTGCGTGACGCGTTTGTGCTGTTCCAGGTGTTCAGCCCAACTGGGAAGGTGGAACGTCTCCACCCATAGCTCGGGATCTTCGACGCCTTGGTGAAGATGCCATTGTGTCGCGCCGTCGCGATACCTTTCCTTGGAAAAGTCGACGACGGCCGCTTGGAAGGCAATCCGGTTTTCCTCGGCGATCCGGTATTCGACCACAACCATCGCAGGCTGATCCGGAAATGTGTCCGGCCCGAGAGCGGGGGCTTCTGGCCACAGCGCTGCTGCGGCAAGGTCCAGTTTTTCACCTTGCCCAACATGGAAGTTCCGGGTTGCGGGCAGACCAAGCACCAAGCCGCCAGCGGCAATCAACAAGGCGACCGAAACTGACGTTGCATTGGCAATCTGGCCCCAGAGGATTGACCCCAAAGCCATGGACCCAAAAAAAACCATAAGGAAGACGGCCAAACCCCGCGCGCGCACCCAATCCGGCAGTGCCATCTGGGCTGACACGTTGAAGGTTGTTAAAACAGCGATCCAGCTTAGCCCCCCGAGGAAGGCCGCAATCATGAGGAAGTGAGACGTCGCAGAGAGCCCAAGCAGAACAAGCGAAAGCGCTGTGCCGATTGTTCCAAGCCACACAGTCTGATCAGAAGTGAGACGCCCGCCCAATTTCGGCAGCAGTAATGCGCCGGTGACCGCACCGGCACCAATCAGCGCCATGAGAATACCGTAGAGCTCAGAGCCACCCCCCTCGGCTCCGCGCGCGATGAGCGGCAGCAGCGACCAGTATGCCGAAGCGAACAGAAAGAAGGCAAGGGCGCGAACCAATGTCGCCACCATCGGTGGATTGTGCCTCACATGACGCAGCCCCGTTGCCATCTCCAACAGGATTGGGCCGTGATGGTCACGCGCTGGTGTCGGTTCGGGACGCCACATGACCAAAGCGAGAATAATGATAATGTGGCTCAACGCGTTCAGCGCGAAGGGGGCTGCAAGCCCGACACTCGCGACGAGGATACCTGCGAGCGCCGGGCCGATCGCTCGGCTGATATTGATGCCCATTGAATTGAGAGAAATTGCAGATTTCAGCGTGTCGCGCGGGACAAGTTGAGGCACAACAGCCTGCCAAGCCGGAGCCACAAACGCCGCACCTGTCCCGATGGCCAGTGTAAACAAGATCAGAAGGCCAGGTGTCATGCGTTCCTGCCAGACAAGCAGCGTCAAAGCCAGAATAACGACCGTGAGCGCGATGTTGATCGCGATCAGCATGCGGCGTTTGTCCAGCCTGTCTGCAAGGGCCCCGGCCAACAGGGCGAACAAGAAGACGGGCAATGTCGTCGCCGCCTGAACCAACGTGACAACAGACGGGCTGGAATTCAGCGTTGTCATCAACCACCCCGCGCCGACATCGTGCATCCAGGTGCCGATGTTCGAAATGAGGGTCGCGGTCCACAACAGGGCGAAGGCGCGATGCCCAAACGGGGCAAAGGCTCCGGGTTTATCTGTTGATGACATCTGCCGTCTCGTCTTTATGGCGCGCGACAAAGGCGCTGAAAAAGGGGCACAGAGGCACGATTTTCCGCCCGGTGCTCCGCGCGTCTTCGATCACCCGCTTCGCAAGCGCACCTGCTACGCCCATACCGCGCATACTGTCGGGCACGCCGGTGTGGTCGACGATAATCAGCGTCTCGGATACCTTGGAGAAGGTGAGTTCACCTTCCCCTTCAACGCCGTCGATGGTCGCGACGTAGCGGCCCTTAGTGCCTGTGTCTTGGTGTTCTATCTGGATGTCCGACATACCTTGACCCTACTCCTGTGTTCTGTGTTGGGGCGCAGCACCTGGCGCACCAAATATAGGGACCGGCGACCAATCCGGCAATTCGGCCAGCGGGGCCGGGCTATACGAAGAAAACCCGGATTTTGCGTGCACCACCTTACCGCCGACAAGTGTCAGGTCGGACTCAATATTGATGATATCCTCTTCCGGAACAGCAAAATAATCGCGGTCCAGCACAGCCAGATCCGCAAACTGCCCCGGTGCGATTTGCCCTTTCTTGCCGGTCTCACGGCTGAACCAGGCGCCCTCTGACGTCCAGTGGCGCAACGCGTCGTGACGGTCTAGTCGATTTTCAGCCGCCCAGATTACATCGCCGCCTCGGCCTTTCCCAGACACCGCCCAATGGATTGCGAGCCACGGATTGTAGGAAGACACGCGCGTTGCGTCCGTCCCTGCGGCGAGAGGAACGCCAGAGGCCATCATCTTTTTGACGGGCATGACCTCGCGCAGCGCGTCTGTTCCATAGCGTTGTTTATATGCATTGGCCTGAAAAGCGATCCGGTTCTGATAGCTGATGCCCCCCCCCAGGCGGGCGACCCAATCCATTGTTTCGGTCGAAATTGTCTCACCATGGTCGAAAATCCAGTTTAAGTCTTCCAGACCCTGCCCCTGGCCGACCTCTTCAATGAGCGTGAGCAACCGCTGTGCGCTTTCCTCGTAGGTGCAGTGGAAACGGATCGGCCAACGGTTTTCGAACAGAAACTCAAGGACCGGTTTCAGATCGCCTTCCATCCGCTTAGGGAGTGTCGGGCGCGGGTATGAAAAGTCTTCAAAATCATAGGCCGAAGCGACCAGCATTTCGCCAGCGCCGACGCATTTGAGAAAGTCGTTGCCCTCATCCGGTTTGACAATATCGTTCCAGCGCTTGAAGTCATCGAGTTCAAAGCCGGGACGCTGGGCAAAGAGCTGATAGCCGATCCGGACTGTTTGCTCTCCGCGCTTGTTGAGTTCGGTGATCACGCCATAATCGTCCGGATAATTCAGGAACCCCCCCGCGCAATCAAGCGCAGAGGTCATTCCGAGACCGTTCAGCGCCCGAAAATAGTGCTTTGTAGACAGGACTTGGTGTTCGAAATCAAGCTTAGGCGCCATGTCGAGCAGCGCATAGAGTGGCTGTGCGTTCGGACGCGCCAAGGCAAGCCCGGTCGGGTGTCCGTTCTCGTCTCGCTCCAGCCGCCCCGACACGAAAGGTTCGTAAAAGTGGCTGTCGATCCCCAGCGCCCGCAGCGCGGCCTTATTCAACCAGGCACGATCATAAAGGTGCAGCACATAGACGGGCACATCGGGGGAGACGGCATTGATTTCGTCAATTGTGGGCAAGCGCCGCTCTGCAAACTGATCGGCAGACCAGCCGCCCACCACCCGGATCCATTGGCCCGCAGGCGTCCGTTGCGCTTGGTCTTTCAGCATGCGCAAGCCATCCGCGAGAGACGGTAAATGGTCCCAGCGAAGTTCCATGGCAAAGTTGTTGCCCTGCCGGATAATATGAGTGTGGCTGTCAATCAGGCCTGGGATGGCGCGTTGACCGCCCAAATCAATGACCTGTGTGTCTTCGCCTTTCAGGGCAAGCATGTCACCATCCGACCCGACCGCTTCAATCATCCCATTCGAAACCGCAACGGCGCTCGCCGTGGGCTGGTCGGGGTTCATCGTGGTGATTTTTCCGTTGAATAGAATTGTATCGGTCATGTCGCAGGCTTTCCAAAGAGGGTGATCATGCGGGGGGAGCGCCTCCCCCCCCCGCAGAGAGGTGGCTATTCGGCTGCAACCGGTGCGAGCGTACTCCCGACGTGCGCCGTGCGCTGGGGTGCCTTGTGGACCATGGTATAGGCGTAATCGACACCCATGCCGTAGGCGCCGGAATGCTCCTGCACCAGGCCAATTACCGCGTCATACGTGTCTCGACGCGCCCAGTCACGCTGCCATTCCAGAAGAACCTGCTGCCATGTCACAGGCACCACACCCGCCTGAACCATACGGTCCATTGCATATTTATGGGCATCCACCGATGTCCCGCCCGAGGCATCTGCGACCATGTAAATTTCGTAGTCGGTGTCGGCCATACAACTCAGCGCGAACGTCAGGTTGCACACCTCGGTCCAGAGACCAGAGACCACAATCTTCTTGCGACCTTCCGCAGCACCCTTGGCCAACGCATCGCGTACCTTTTGATCGTCCCAGGAGTTCATAGAGGTGCGCTCTAGCAACGGGGCCTCGGGTTGGACATTAAGCAGTTCGGGGTAAGTATGGCCGGAAAAGCTCTCGGTTTCGACGGTGGTGATCACGGTCGGGATTTCGAAAATTTTCGCAGCCTTAGCCAGCCCCACGGTGTTGTTTTTCAGCGTTTGACGGTCAATAGACTGCACGCCGAAGGCCATTTGAGGCTGATGATCAATAAAGATGATCTGGCTGTTTTCTGGTGTTAGAACATTGAGCTTTGACATAGGTTTCTCCTTTTGAGGGATCGGTGGTCGTCAGTTTTGCGGAAAGGTAAACGCCCTTGCGTTTACCCTTTGCGGTCGTCGGGTTGGGGCTTCTCGGAGGCGACCTCGAATGACTTCAGGTGCAACGCATTGGCAATCGGTCGGGAGTGCCCTTTGAGCCACTGCACGGCGGCTTCGCCTGCAAGCATGCCCAGCAAACCAAGCAGCGCGATGATCGGCGGCGCGGGCGATCGCACCGACACCAGCCCGTATATCACGCCCACACCGATACCGACGACCAGTGACAGAATGTAAGGTGTCAAGTTCATGCCGCCGCCCCCTGAAGTTCTGGATTGAGCAGCTGAGTCAGGGCGCCAAGTTCACTGCGGCGCAACTCGTGCCCGCCGTCGTGATAATGCGTTTCCACCTTACCCTCCTGCGCTTCAGCCCAAGACACAAAACGCTCCGTCATCGGCCAGGGGCAAATGGGATCGTGACGCCCAGCGGTGATGAGAAGCTGGCGGTTCTTAAGCTCTGGCTCTGATGAAAGGTCCCATGGCACCAGCGGATGCAAAAGTCCGACACGATCAAAGAGCTTTGGGTGCGCCATCATCACTGAGGCAAGGATGTTCGCGCCGTTGGAATAACCGAACCCATAGGTGGCGCGTCCGGGGTAACTGGCCTTCCAAGCTGCTACAAAACGGGCCATCTTGGCTGTGGCGCGCGCAAGGTCCTCCATGTCATAGACGCCCTCGCCTGTACGGCGAAAGAAGCGCGCAGCCCCCATTTCAGAGACGTCCCCCCGGGGCGAGATAACACCCGCCCCCGGTACCAACTCCTGCGCGAGGCCAAAAAACTGGTTTTCATCCCCTCCAGTGCCATGGAAGGAAAACACCAAGGGTGCATCGCCCTTCGGGGCCTTTGTTAGAGCGTGATAGCTATCGGTCGCCATGTCCATTCTCCTCATGCGATTTCAGGTAGGCGTTTTTCAATCTGCTCACGGTAGGGACGATAGCGTTCGGGCAGCTTGAGGGCCTCCCCCAGAGACGCGGTGTCTTCGTCCCGATCGAACCCGGGCTCGTTGGTGGCGACTTCGAAGATAACGCCACCTGGCGTACGGAAGTAGATCGCCCAAAAGTAATCGCGGTCGATCACAGGTGTGACCTGATAGCCTGTGTCCATCAAAGCCTCGCGCACTTTGAGCTGTGCGGCGCGGTCTTCGACAGCGAAGGCGATGTGATGCACGGAACCCGCGCCTTGATTGGCGTGGTCCGCATTGGGGCGCTCTTCGAGATCAATGGTCCGGGCCGCGTTGCCGCCTTCGATCCGGTAACGTGTCACCGCGCCATCGGTTTCGTCCAGCTCGTAGCCCATAAACTGCAAGAGCTCGCCAGTCGCGGCAGCATCGCGCAGTCGGAAGCGCGCGCCGTGGAAGCCGACAATTGCTTCATCGCGACCGATCCCATCTCCACTCCACGCAGTGCGGCCCGCCGGATCTGCCTCGACCAAGGCAAAGCTATCGCCATCGGGGCCATCAAATGCAAGGCGACGTTCACCAAGAAAAGTCTCCTCTCTCAGCCCCGACACGTTCTTTTCGACAAGATGCTGTTGCCAGAAACCAAGCGTTCCCTCAGGCACAGCGAACTCGGTTATGCCAACTTCGCCAACGCCGCGCTTGCCGCGTGGCATCGGTCCGAACGGAAAGTAGGTCATGACCGATCCGGGCGTACCGATTTCATCACCATAGTAGAGATGGTACACTTCAGGAGAGTCGAAATTCACGGTTTTTTTAACCCGGCGCAAACCAAGCGTCTTGGTGAAGAAGCGATTGTTTTCTTTGGCATCCGCAGCCATCGACGTGACGTGATGCAAGCCCTTGATCAACTTTTCCATGGTCCGTCTCCAGACTGATTACTTGTTCGTTGAGACCAAGATAAACGCTGGTTTATCAAAAACTATGATAATCTAATTGCACATTTCATTTCGAAAATGATAATAATAACCCATGCAAGAACTAAAACCCGTTCGCGTTTTTCTTGAGGTTGCAACCCTCAAAAGCTTTGCTGCTGCAGCGAAGTCTTTGAGGATGACGCCAGCGAGTGTAACGCGGATCGTTGCCAAGCTTGAAGAAGACCTTGGCGAGCAGCTTTTGCTGCGCACAACTCGTCAGGTCTCACTGACGTCGACGGGCGCTTTCGTGGCCGCGCGGTATAAGCCGCTCATTCAAGCCTTCGACAAAGTGGAACAGGATCTCGAGCGAGAAATCCAACCCTATCGAGGACGGCTGTCAATCAACGCGCCTATGTCTTTTGGTTTGCGGATCATGCCGATGCTGGTTGAGAGCTTCCGCCTCGCCTATCCGAACATCGACCTCAACATTCACCTTACCGACCGGCTGGTGGACATCGTTTCCGAGACCTGTGACTTATCCATCCGTGTTTCTGGTCCTCCGCAAGACAAATCGACAATCTGGCGCAAGCTCTGTGAGGTGCCGTTGCAGGTTGTGGCCGCGCCGTCTTTATTCGAGCGCCACCCAAAACCCAAGTCGCCTGATGACCTGGATCATAAGATCTGCTTGTCTTACGGGGAGGAAGCCGCTCCTGAGGTTTGGAGGTTTGAGAAAGGCGCTTTGAAACGCCCGTTTACATCAGGCCAATCAATCCGCTCTAACAACGGGGATCTTCTTTATCAGTTTGCGCAGTCGGGCGCCGGCATAGTCATGTTGCCGAACTTTCTCGTGGCCGACGGTCTTGCCGCAGGTAAGGTTGTTCCCGTTCTTGAGGATTGGGCGATACCGCCATTGTGGCTGTCGTTGTTCTATCCTCCATACGAGACACTACCGCCCTTGGTCGCGACCTTCACCGATTTTTTCGAAGCCTATTTACAAGACCTAGACGGATTTGACTTCTGAGTTTGCGCAACTGTCGGTGGCATGGGCAGGGCTACGACACCATAAACGCCGTGTACGCGAGCCCGTGCGGTACCCACAACAATCGACAAGACCGCCGACTTTGTCCGTGCACCTCCGAGCACCTCCGTGCCCACAGGCTCGTTGTAGGGTCTGGGATGACGGATGGAGGTCGCTTGTCCATCAAACGAAATTCTCGAGCGCTGAGCCGTGAAAGCGGCTTCTGGGCCGATGAGACCGTCCACAGTTCGCAAGTGATATGTCCGGCTTCCTGTCGAGGGGCTGCCCCATGGACTATTCTGCGGCCATTGGCAAATTCGCCTCATGAGGTAGACCTGCAAAATGTACTGCCGCCATTTCACTTTTGTGTTTCCTATTCACATAAACCAGCCGGAAGACAGCCGGTGTGAAATAGAACGACACGACCGACGACAAAAGCACCCCGCCTGCGATGGACACGGCGAAGGGGGGCCAGAACCCACCGCCCTCCAAGATCAGCGGCAGGAAGCCCCCGAATGTGGTGGCGGTGGTCGAGAGGATGTGGCGGCTAGACTTGCCGATGACCCGTGTCATTGCATCGGGATCCCCCCTCCGTGCCTGTGCGTCGGCCTGCAAGCCGGTCAAGATTATGATCGCCGCATTTATTGAAACACCAATCGAGCCGATCACGCCAACGATCGCTACAATCCCAAAAGGGTATTGCACGATTGCCAGCGACAGCATCGACAGACCAGCCGACAACACACAGACCACAAAAGCGACAGCGGTTAAGCGGAAGGAGTTGAAGGTCAACGCGATGGTAGCGATCATCAGCACTACAATGATACCAATGGATGCCAACAGGTTTCTGACCGTACTGGAGCGTGCGTCTGCATCTCCGCCGAGCTCCAAGCGGTAGCCTGCGGGCAATTCAAAACCCGCAGTGTCCAACGCGTCCATGATTTGCACCAGTGCTTGCGTGGGCAGGATATCAGGTACGAGATAGGCCTGAGCGGTGTTGACGCGTTCACCGTTGCGGCGGGTGATCACACTCTCCGCAGCTTCAAGCTTTGGGGTCGCAAGTTCGGACAATGGGACCGCGGCAAAAATTCCAGCCGCCGACAGCTGTGCTGCATTTGGCAAGAGGATTGGCAGGTCAGACAGGTCACTTATTTCAGGATAAGCCAAGCGGTCAAACCGCACTCGAACGGGCAGCTGATCGGTGCCTTCGACGAGGCTTCCTCCAGTGATCCCACTCAGACCGTTTTGCAACTGCGCTGCAATATCGGCAACATTGAGACCCAGCAGGCGGGCTTTGCCTTCGTCGATGTCATATCTGATTTGCGGCGCCCCACCCTCGACCTGCGTTCTGACTTGGGTGATCACGAGGACGTTGGCAATGATCGCACGTGCCTGATCGCCAAACTCCCGAAGCACGGCAAGATCCGGCCCGACCAGTCGGATCTCAACCGGTGCAGAGACGGGCGGTCCTTGGACCAGGCTGCGTAACGTAACGGTCGCCCGGGGAAATGCCATGTCCAGTTCAGCTTGAAGCTCTGGCACCAAGCGGGCGGCATCTTCGGCGGTTTCGGTGCGGATCATCGCGATGGCATAGGATGGCTCCCGCGCGCGATTACCGATGATGTTGTAATAGAACGCCGGGCCGGATTGCCCCACAGACCAATAGACCTGCGTTATGCCTTCGGAATTGAGCAAGACCCGGTCCATCTCTTGAACCGTTGCGGCGGTATCGCTGAGCGCGGTGCCTGTTGGCATCTGCACCTCGAGATAGAATTGGTCCCGATCCACGCCAGGGAAGAACTGTGCCTTGAGAGACGGAAAAGCGGCAAATCCCATGCCCGGCAGGATCAGTGCCAAAGCGATGGATTTCACCGGATGACCGACTGACCATCGAATTGACGCGACAAACCAGCGGCCAATCGCGCCCGCGCCGATCCCGCCTTGACCGCCAGCTTTGATGAACCAACCCGAAAGGGCAGGCGTTACCGTCAGCGCGATGAACAGCGACCAGATCAACATGATAACGACTGCAATTGCAATTGCCCCAACAAAATCACCGGATGGTCCGGGCAGCAGGATCATTGGTGTAAAGGACAGCGCCGTCGTCACAGTTGAGGCCAGCAAGGGTGCTGCCAGCCGCTTGACCGCATCCCCGACGGCATGTTCGCGCGTGTCGCCTGTCTCAAGCCTTTGCCGCACTTCGTCGACCATGACAATGGCCGCATCAACCAACAAACCAAGCGCTACGATCAGACCCGACACCGACATTTGATGGATGGGCAAGCCAATGACGTTCATGGTGGCAAGTGTTGCGAGCGATACAACAGGCAGGACCACTGCCACGATCGCAGCTGCTCGCAATCCAAGCGTGAAAAATAGCACGGCGAACACAAGAGCAATACCGAGGCCCATATTCAACACAACTTCCGCAAGACGATCCGCAGTGTAAGTGCTTTGATCAAACAACACAGTTTCGGTTAATCCGAAAGGTACCCTGGCAGCGCCGTCCGCCAATTCTTCGCGAACAAACTGCATCCAACGGTCGATCTGCACGCCGTCCTGCGCCAAGACACCGACCAAGACAGCTGGCCTGCCATTCGCATATGCCAATTCCGTTTTCGGGCTGCGTGGACCGCGGGAAAGCGATGAAACATCGGCAACAGTGACCGTTGCGCCAGTCTCACCTTCGCGCAGAACGATGCGACCAATCCGCTCCAACGCATCAATTTCCCCGGACACATTTATCGTTAAATCGCTGACACGCCCATTCAGCTGACCCGCCTGTACTTTTCCATCACCCAAAGCGATCCGTTGCGCGACCTCGGCAATAGACAAACCAAGAGCCGCAGCCGTATCTGGATCAATTTCAACCAAGACCTCATCTTCAGGCTCTCCAAACAGATCAACGGCACGGGTGGCCGGGATGGCCCGCAGTCGGTCTGCGAGCGCTTCGGCATAGGCATGCGTCAAAGTCGCGGGAACCGCATCATGATCCTCAGTGATTGCAATAACCACTGAGTAGGCCGAGATCCCCTCGCTGTCGAACTCCGGTGGCAACACCCCTGCCGGGAAATTGCGCCGCGCATCTTCGACCGCATCGCGCGCCTCAACCCAGACCTGCTCAATCGTGGTTTCATCAAGGGTCTCCAAAAGCTCGATCGAGACAACTGAAACGCCCGGGCGCGAGACTGAGGTCACAGTGTCTACCTCAGCAATCTCCCTCAACTCTTCCTCGATTTCGCTGCTCACCAACGCTTCGACACGCGCGGGATCGGCACCGGGAAACGTCGTTGTTACTGTCGCAAAGAGGTTGGTGATCGTTGGGTCTTCCTGACGACCAATAGAGAGAAAGGCCGACAAGCCGGCGGCGATGAGCACCATCATGATCAAGGCGACGAGGCGGGGTTGGCGATAGGATAACGTCAGCATAAAACTACAGCCCCGCGATCAGCACAGTAACGCGTTGCCCAGGGACCACGCGGTGGCCACCCGTCGTCACAATGCGCGCGTTGGCAGGGAACGTGCCCCGAATGAAAGCGCGCCCTGCGTCAACATGAAGAACTTCGACCAAGGCTGATCTTACCGTTTCTTCTCCATCCACGACGAGCACATTCCATGCGCCATTTGCTCCGGCAGACAGAGCGTCCAACGCCACCCACGCACCGGGTTCGGCAATTGTCGTTTTCAACGAGAGCGTGACCGTTTGCCCGTCAAGCACTGGTATCTCGTCCGTCAATCGAAAAAGGGCTGTCCGGGTGCGTGTGACCGGATCAATATCCGGGCGGACACGGATCAGGTCTGCCCGATGTGAAAGACCGCCGATCCGGACATGCGTGTTGGTCAAAGCGACAAGATCGACCGACAAAGGCAATCCCACTCTGATTTCTGGCGGTCCGGTTTCGATCACGGACACGATGGGGTTGCCCGCTGCAACGGTCTCGCCTGTATCGCGGAATTGCGCGCCCACTCTGCCCGAGAAAGGGGCACGGAGGGTCGACTTCGTGCGGTTAATGTCGACAGCGGCCAGAGCCGCGTCAAGCTCCCGGATCCTGCTGTCCAGTTCGTCACGTCTGGCAATGGTCTGTTCCACGGTCTCTTCGCTGGCGAAACCTTCTGTTTGTAGGATCTGAGCGCGGGCCAGCTGGCTTTCTGCGAACTCAAGCTGGGCCTCAAGTGCCTGCCGCGATGCTGCCAGGCGATTATGCTCGGCCTCCAGCAGCGCGGTGTCCAAGCGCGCCACAACCTCACCTTTGGAGACGAGATCCCCCTCTTTGACTGCGAGTGCGGTTATCAAACCGCCAAGTTCAAAGGAAATCTCTGCCGACCGTGTTGCTTCGACTTGACCCAAAAAATCCCTGGCAACAACAAAACCAGCGCTCATCTCGATCGGTTTGGCCGATACCGGCGTGGCTTGCGCAACTTCAAATTGCTCTTTTGCCTTCGCACGATCTGTCAACACGGACGAGCCAGCGGCAACGGCTGCAAAAGCGGTTAAGATGACAAAGCCCGTCGCCACCGCACTTGTAACCTTACGGTTGCGTTGACGGCGGAGATGACGTTTGGTTTCAGCTTCTTTCGTCATATTCACCCCTTTCGAAGTTACGGTTATTAACTTAGTTAG
>SPLB01000157.1 GCA_004566265.1 Paracoccaceae bacterium
ACGGGTTGCTTCGGTCAGCACTTCGGCCAAGGCCGCCACATCGCGCAGTCCGGCGTTCAGCCCTTGCCCCGCAATCGGGTGAATTCCATGGGCGGCATCGCCGACCAGCGCAACACGGTCCGTGACATAGGCATTCGCCAGGCTCAGACCCAGCGGATAGGTGAAGCGCGCGCCTTCCAGCGCAATTTCGCCTAGGAAATCGCCAAAGCGCGGGCGTAGCACCTTGAGATAGTCCTCGGTGTCCATTGCATTGATGGCACGGGCACGCGCGTGTGTTTCGCTCCAGACAATCGAGCTGCAGTTGCCGGTCAGCGGCAGGATGGCCAGCGGTCCGGGCGGCATAAAAAACTGATGTGCGATGCCGTCATGGGGTTTTTCGTGAGAAATCGCGCAGACCAGCGCGGTTTGACCATAATCCCAGCCGGTTCGTTTAATCCCCGCACGCGCAGCTGTACCGCTGTGGCGCCCATCTGCCCCAACCAGAAGATCGCCAGTCAGTGTTTTGCCAGAATCCAACGTCACGGTGATCCCGGTCGCGGTCGCGGTCTGAGACAGCACGGTTTGACCGGTGACTTCGGTGATCTTTGGCTCTGCCGCCAGCGCATCCAGTAAAGCGCGGCGCAGGAAGCGGTCTTCGACCATATACCCCATAGGGCCTTCGTCCAGATCACTTTCCTCAAAATGCAGGAAAAAGGGCGAGGGGCCCTGGCCAGCCAGACCATCGCTTACTTTGATCTCGCGCATGGGCTGGGCATGCGCCGCAAGCTCAGCCCAAAGTCCGATCTGCGTCAGAAATTTGGTCGATGCCAGCGCCAGCGCGTAGGATCGCCCGTCAAAGCCTGTCTTTTCACGGCGCGCGCGGGGTAGGGCGTCAATCAAGGTGACCATATGGCCGCATTGCGCCAGCGCCAACGCAAGAGTTGCGCCATTCAGGCCGCCGCCGGTGATGAGGATCTGGCTTCTCTGTGTCATGCCTCGCAATATGCGGCTGCCCACTGATTTGTCCATGGCTTAGCCCCAATTTGCCAACGCCGTCTCAGCGCCCGGTTGTCGCATGCGGCCTCACACGGCCCATTGTGAAACGCAGCCAGCAAGGCTACCCTCTTCGCAACGCACGATAGGCAAGGACGGTGGTCAGTTGGGCCCTTTGAAACAAAGCGCAGCAGAGCTGGGGCGGGGCATCGCAGCAGGCGAGATTGACCCGGTTGATCTGACCGAGGCCTATCTAAATCGTTGTGCCGACCATCCGGATGCCGACCGGATCTACAGCGCCGTCACTGTGAAGCGCGCCCGTGCAGAGGCCTTGGCGGCCCGCGAGCGGGCAGTGGCTGGGCTTCGGTTGTCGCTGTTGGACGGGGTGCCGATCAGCTGGAAAGATCTGTTCGACAGCGCGGGTACGGCAACCGAGGCTGGCTCTGCCTTATGTGAAGGGCGTGTGCCGGACAGGGATGCACAGGTTCTGTCCAATGCGACCGCGCTTGGATCTGTCTGTTTGGGCAAAACTCATATGAGCGAACTGGCGTTTTCCGGTCTCGGGGTCAACCCAAGTACCGCAACGCCGCCCTGCGTGAATGACAGTTTGGCGGCCCCCGGTGGGTCATCTTCTGGGGCGGCGGCTTCGGTCGCTTTTGGGCTTGCGGCCGCGGCCGTGGGTTCTGACACGGGGGGATCGGTGCGCATTCCCGCAGCGTGGAATGATCTGGTTGGTTTGAAAACCACCTCTGGCCGCGTGAGCCTCGCGGGTACGGTGCCGCTGTGCCTAAAGTTCGATACCGTTGGCCCGATCACTCGAACCGTCGAGGATGCAGCGCTGATGTTGGCGCTGATCGAGGGACAGGCCAAAGCCGCAGATCTGAGAGGCGCGAGCCTTGTGAACGCGCGGTTTGCCAATTTGGTGACCCTGGCCCAAGACGATCTCGCGCCCGAAGTTGCAGGGGCTCATGCTGCCGCATTGGACAAGCTGCGCGCGGCTGGGGCCACGATCGTGGACCTCGAGGTGCCTGAACTGGCAGACGCCATGGCGCTCAGTGGTATTTTGTACACCACCGAAGCCTATGGCCTTTGGAAGTCGGTGATTGAAGCCGCACCGGAGAAGATGTTCCCGGAGATCCTCCAGCGGTTCCGGGCCGGTGCAGATCACAATGGCGCAGATTATGTCGCTGCCTGGGCCAAGCTGGAGCTCTGCCGTCAGGCTTGGAATGCGGCGGTTGCGGGCTTTGATGCGGTGCTGACCCCAACCGCTCCGATCCTGCCGCCCAATATTGCGCGGCTTGAAACGGATCATGAGTACTACGTTCAATCCAATCTTCTGGCCCTGCGCAACACCCGGATTGGCAATTTGGTGGGCGTGAGTGGGTTGTCACTGCCCACGGGTGTGCCAAGTTGCGGTCTGCAGCTTTTGGGCCTGCCGAATCGGGAAGAGGCGCTCTTGCGCATCGGCGCCGCCACAGAGGCCGCCCTTGCGTGACGGCAACACCTTCGTCGGCGAACCAAACCCGGCTGGACGCATGCGGCATCGCCCTGTAGAATACTGTCCATACGGGGCAAACGAGACCCCGAACACCTGAGGCATGACATGAAGTTTCCCGAGCGGTTTGCATCCCTGCCGCCCTATGCGTTTCCGCGCCTGCGCGCGCTTCTCGACCCGCTGGCACCGGGTGGTGATGTTGTGCAGCTGACCATTGGCGAGCCCAAGCACAAATTTCCCGACTGGGTCACGCAGGTGATCTTGGAAAATGCGGCGGGGTTCAACAATTATCCCCCCAACGACGGAAGTGACGAGCTGCGCGAGGCGATCTCGGACTGGATTGCGGGCCGATATGGTGTGACGCTGGATCCGGCGACGCGCGTCATGGCGCTCAATGGCACGCGCGAGGGGCTTTACAATGCCGCGATGGCGCTCTGTCCCGAGGAAAAAAACCGCCAGAAACCGGTGGTTCTGATCCCGAATCCTTTTTATCAGGTTTACATGATTGGCGCGATTTCCGTTGCGGCGGAGCCCGTGTTTGTGCCTGCAACAGCCGCCTCCGGGCATTTGCCGGATTACACCAGCCTGCCTGAAAATGTGCTGAACCGCACCGCGGTGGCCTATATTTGTTCACCTGCCAACCCGCAGGGGGCCGTCGCCAGTCGTGAATACTGGACTGACCTGATCCACCTGGCTGAAAAATATGATTTCAAGATTTTCGCGGATGAATGTTATTCCGAGATTTATCGCGACATTCCCCCGACCGGTGCCCTCACTGTCGCAGATGATCTGGGTTGCGACCCCGAACGTGTGGTCCTGTTCAACTCGCTCTCCAAACGGTCGAACCTGCCGGGTCTGCGGTCTGGTCTGATTGCAGGCGGTCCAGAGACCATCAAGCAGGTGAAAAAACTGCGTGCCTATTCGGGTGCACCGCTGCCGTCGCCGTTGCAGGCTGCCGCAGCCAAGGTCTGGGCCGATGAGGGCCACGTGATTTCTAACCGTGCGATGTATCAGGAAAAATACCGCATCGCCGATGGGGTGTTCGCGGGCCTCAGTGGCTATATGGCGCCCGAAGCGGGCTTCTTCTTGTGGTTGCCCGTTGAAAATGGCGAAGCGGCCACCACCAAACTGTGGACCGAGACAGGCATCAAGGTCCTGCCCGGTGCCTATCTGGCGCAGGGCGCTGGGGCGGAAAACCCCGGTCAGGGGTTCATCCGTGTGGCGCTGGTTGCGGACGCGGACCAAACCCGCAGCGCGCTCACAACTCTGCGCAGCTGCCTGTACTAATTTTGCGTCGGCACCTTTTGGGCCGCGACCAAAGATAAGAATGCAACAATAACCGACGAGGCTGACAGAGGCGGACAACCACCCACAGCCCGCGAAAGGGAACCGAGGTAGGCATGGCATTTCAGTCTCGAAGCCGCGATCCGTTGTTTGACAGCACAACGCAGGCCGCCATTGAAAAGCGCAGCAAGGAGCTGATCGGCCTTCTGGCGATTGGCCTCGGCCTGATGTTGGCCGCCATGATCGGCACCTACACGCCGGATGACAGCAATTGGATGGTCTCCTCTGATGCGCCGGTTCAGAACTGGCTGGGTCAGACCGGGGCCTCGTTGTCCTTTCTGTTGATCACCTTCCTTGGTCTGGGCAGTTGGGGCCTGTCCCTTTTCGCGATTGGCTGGGGCACGCGGTTCCTGATGCACCGCGGGGAAGAGCGCGTGGTCTGGGCGACTTTTATGTTGTTACCGTGGTTGATTCTCGTGGCGCTGCATTTTGAAACCTTGGTGCCTCATGCGGAGTGGCGCAATTTCCACAGTTTTGGCCTCGGCGGTATGATCGGCAATACCGCGCTTGGCGGGCTTTTGGCCCTGATGCCGGGGGGGCTCGCTTTTCTTGTGAAATTCCTCTCGTTTCTGACGGCGCTCGGCACTTTGGCACTTGGTGCGATTGTCATGGGCTTCTCCAAAGAGGAAATAGGCCGGATTTGGCGCTTTTTTCTCTTTGGGGTGGTGCTAGCCTTTGGCGCGTTCGCGGGCCTTCTGGGGCGCGGTGCAAGCGGGGGCGCAGCTGCAGCCCGTGCAATGCAGGCGCGTCGTGCTGCGCAACGTGAAGACAAACAGGGTACCACTGAAACAAGCGACGACGATCTGATTTTCTCTGACCCTCTTGTGGACGAAGTCGATAACGCCCATGTGCAGTCGACCCCGCAATTTGGCTTGGCTCCGGCGCCAGAAGCGTCTGACGGTCCCGCAATCGCAGAGAAAAACAGTCTTCTGGGGCGTGCATCCAGCCTGATCCGTCGTGCGGAACCGACCCTGCATCCGGAACCCGAGCTGGTCGAGCCACAGCCCGCTGTCGGCGCCGAAGATCTGGCAGAAGAGCTGCCTGGTGACGCGCGGATCGCCCAAAAGATCGCCAGTGCGGTCCGCACGCGCCGAGCGCAAAACGAGCTGGACCCGAATCTGCCCCTGACAAAGGGTCGTGGCAAACGCCCAGAGCCGCTGATCGTCCACCAGCGGCAACCGGAAACAATGCAGAGCCCTGAAATGACGCTGCCCACAGAACCACCGCTGACCGCCGCGCATTCGGCGGGTACGCTTGCGGCTGTTGGGCCGGTTGCGCCCGCGCCAGATGTTTCCGCGCGTCTCGAATCTGCGGCAGACATGGCACCGGATCATGTTCCAACCGAGGATCTGCCCACGGAGTATTTCGCCGACACCGCAGCCTATTCGGCTGACCCGCACCTTGCAAAACATCCTGTGTCGCAAGAACCACAGCTGGAACAAACACCGATCGAGTTCTATTCCGAGTCGGTGCCCGAAGACACTGACACAGGCAAAATGGACGTGTCGAAAAGTGCGCAAGCTGCTTTGCAGCCTGCTCCTGCGCCTATGGAGATTCCGGTGGTGCGCCCGCGCAAAGCCGTGGTCGAGAAACCGCAGCCCAAGGTGCTGAAGCCTTCGACCCGTGCCCAGGCCGAAGCGCAGCCGACCTTCTTCCAGA
>SPLB01000158.1 GCA_004566265.1 Paracoccaceae bacterium
AAACCCTCGGCCACTTTGGCAGCTGCCACAGGGTCCTCGGAATAGGTCAGAACGGTCATCCCTGTCAGCAGGCCAGACATGCTTTCACACGGCTTACCCTCCAGGGCGATTTTGGCGAGCCGGTTTTTGGCAACACGCACGGAACTGCCCGCTTCGCGAGCACGCGCGCGCAGGTCCTGCATTTCAGCAACTGTCAGACCGGCATAGTGGGCTACGACCACCACGCCAGAGCTTTCGAAGATCTGGCCGAGTTCCTCGACCACTTTGTCTTTCTGGGCTCTATCCACAGTTCTCTCCAAATTTAGGGGCACATAGAGCGCCCCGGCTCATTAAGGTACCCGCCCCAAAGGGACAGGCGTTTAAGTCCGAATTACGGGGTAAAGCCAAAATCACCCGAGGGTAGGAGCCCTCGATCTCATTGGTCCTTCCCGTCTCAGGCAGGAAATTAAGACACTTGCGCATCACCCACCGTCTTGGACGAAATGAACAAAAGCGTGCAACAGAATCGCACGCTATAGTCCGCCTGCAGCGTATACGCCTGTGTTGCTGCCTTGCCAAGCCTTTAATGCGAAGCACAGCACAGCAGAGCAACCAAAGCCCGCAATGAGCCCGATGTACCGAATGCTGCGCGATACTCGAACGACGGCTTTGCCGGAGTTACCTAGAGTGCCCAGTCTACTACTAAACCAACGGTTTGATCGTTTCTTAGCAAAGTTAGCCTGACTAAGGGGTCGCCGGATTGCACGCTGATTTTGTCGAAAGGTGTCACAAGCTCACTTACGGACTCCGCATTTGGAACCGTAATTTCGCAACACCCCAAAGTGGCGAGCTCGGGGGCTTGCCTTTCTCCAACTAAGCCGTCCGTGCGATTGATTGGCGGTGTACCCCCGGGCGTGCGAAACACAAAAGGGAGCGATGGATCAAGACTTGCCGTTGCAACGGGGATGCAAACGCCTTGTGGCAAAAAGGGAGCAAAATAAGGTGTCGTACCACCTTTTTGTATTTCAAAGGGTGATGATCCACGCCATGAAATTCCTATCGGGGAACCTTCACCGCGGGCTCTGGATGATAGCGTGATGGCTTCGGTCTCATCGCTAATTTCGCTCCCGTTGAGCCACAACAACTCAATGAAGACGTCATCTAAACAGGCGCACAAATTGCTTGTTCCTTGCCCGGGATGCACGCGTCGGTAATTCACCCGTAAGCCAGCATCCTTCATCATTTTCGTAGCTGTCTTTTCATCCGAAACTACAAAAAAGAGATGGTCAAGTTCAGCAGTTCCAGAACTATAAGTTGATGACATGACAAGTCCTTCCGATTTGATCTTCTACGGTGAAAAAAGCGCATGTCACGCCTCTTTCAACAAATGGCAGAAAGGTCCGCCGAAGCTCCAACCAAACAAAAAAGGCGGCACTTTGCAGCACCGCCTTCTTTAATTCTGACTGTCCCGAAAGATTATTCGGACACGGCGCCTTCAACGTCAACGGTGACGCCCGGGCCCATGGTGGAAGACAGAGCAATCTTCTTCATGTATGCGCCTTTGGCCCCCGACGGCTTTGCTTTTGCAACAGCAGAGATGAAGGCGCGGACGTTTTCAACCAGCTTGACTTCGTCGAAGGACGCTTTGCCAACGCCTGCGTGCACAACACCGCCTTTTTCGGCTTTGAACTGCACTTCGCCACCTTTGGCGGCTTCCACGGCCGCTTTCACGTCCATGGTCACGGTGCCAACTTTGGGGTTCGGCATCAGGTTGCGTGGGCCCAGGATTTTACCCAAACGGCCAACGATCGGCATCATGTCCGGGGTCGCAATGCAGCGATCAAAGTCCAGGTTGCCCGCTTGGATGGATTCCATCAGGTCTTCTGCACCTACGATGTCGGCGCCTGCTGCGGTTGCTTCTTCGGCTTTGGGGCCGCGCGCAAAAACAGCTACACGCATCGCTTTGCCGGTGCCGTTGGGCAGCCCAACGACGCCGCGCACCATCTGGTCTGCGTGACGAGTGTCAACGCCGAGGTTCAGAGCGATTTCAACGGTTTCATCAAATTTGGACGTTGCATTGGCCTTGACCAGAGCAACGGCGTCTTCGACGGTGAGGTTGTCTTTGCCTGCAAAGGCTTCGCGCGCTGCGCGGGAACGTTTACCGAGCTTTGCCATCTTACTTCACCTCAATACCCATGGAGCGGGCAGAGCCCAGGATGATCTGCATTGCAGCTTCGACGTCGTTTGCGGAGAGGTCTTTCATCTTCGCTTCAGCGATTTCACGAATCTGCGCAACGGTCACGGTTGCAACAACCTCACGACCGGGCGCTTCGGCACCACGGGGACGGTTGCGCTTGCCGACAGGCTTCAGGCCAGCCGCTTTTTTCAGGTAATAAGACGCGGGCGGCGTCTTGATGTCCATAGTGAAGGACTTGTCCTGATAATAGGTGATCACGGTGGGGCAAGGCGCGCCTGCTTCCATTTCCTGCGTCTTGGCGTTGAACGCCTTGCAGAATTCCATGATGTTGATGCCGCGCTGACCCAACGCCGGACCGACCGGCGGGGAGGGGTTGGCTTTGCCTGCAGGGATCTGCAGCTTCATTGTACCAGCAAGCTTCTTGGCCATTTGGTGGTCCTTTCAACGAGGGTGAAACGCGTTCCACCCGGTGCATGTTGCGTGGTCCGATCCATTGGGTCGCGACCCACAGAACTCCCACGAGAGAATCTCGCCCAAAGACGATAGAGGGCTAATAGTGGGGTTTGCGGGGGTTGGCAAGGGATTGGTTTTTGAGTTCGCACCTTCCCGTGGAAAGCACCTGTATTCCGATCTCTCCCAACTTGACAAAACACGGACGTCGCAGAAACTGTTCGTATTACTCTTGAACAAAAACGAGGAATTTTATTCGTGAGACCAACACTTTGCGCTTTGCTGTTTGCGGCGCTCACCGGAGCGTGCTCGCCCGATTTAGATCACAATGCGGCCCCCACTATTTTCACCTACACGGAAACTGGCATTTCAGGACTACGAGAAATTCGCCCCTACCCGACTTCAGATGATGTCTGTCAGGAAATCCACACTCCCAAAGAACTAAAATCAGAAGTCGCAGCGCCGTCCTTCTTAATCGCATGCCCGAAACATGAGAAGGGTGCGATTGAAGACAGGCAGTCCATCGACGGTGCAAAAGTTATTGCCCACGCAAAGCACTGGACCATCCTGAAAATTGACTAAAAAAACGCCGCGCGGGTCATTCCGGCGCGGCGTTTGCTATTTCGATGTTGCGAAATGCTTAGCCCTGCTTGGTCACCTGAGTGAAGTCCAGCTCGACCGGGGTTTCGCGCCCAAAGATTGAGACACTGACCTTGAGCTTCTGGTTGTCGTCGTCCACGCCCTCGACCATGCCGTCGAAGTCCTCGAAAGGTCCATCGTTGACCTTGACCTTTTCGCCGACCTCGAAAGAGATGAGCGTGCGCGGCGCTTCTTCGCCTTCCTGCACGCGGCCCAGAATGCCCTGGACTTCAGCATCGCGCATTGGCATCGGACGGCCTTGCGGGCCAAGGAAACCGGTAACGCGATTGATCGACGTGATCAGGTGATACCCACGGTCGGACATTTCCATGTGCACCAAAACATATCCGGGCATAAAGCGGCGCTCGGTTGTCACCTTCTTGCCGCGGCGGATCTCTATCACCTCTTCGGTGGGAACCAGAACTTCGTCGATCTGATCCTCAAGACCCTTCTCGACCACCTCGGTCCGGATCTGTTCTGCGATTTTCTTCTCGAAGTTCGAAAGAACGCTGACTGAGTACCACCGTTTCGCCATGAACCTGATCGTCCCTTTAGTCTGTCATCAAGCGCAGGCTTTCGCCTTGCGCGGGATTCTGTAAAATATGGCAGCCACACTGCCCAAAACAAAAAGCGGCGCGCAACACGAATCGCGGCACGCCTCTGTTGTTGTGACGGCTGACCTATCGCCCGCCGGGCCAAAGATCAAGTCAAGAAGCCAAAGGGCACCGGCCTGCAAACCGTTTAGCCAAACATGCCGAGAACGCCTTCGAGGCCAAAGCGAATCAGAAGGTCCACAAGCGCAAAAAAGGTCGCCGTCAATGCGGCCATAATGAAAACCATAACTGTGGTTAGCAGCACTTCGCGACGAGTCGGCCAAACGACCTTTGCAACTTCGGCGCGGACCTGCTGGATGAACTGCACGGGGTTAAGGGTGGCCATGTGGCTTAAACTCTCTGTCTGTCGATTGTGGACGATCTACCCTTTGGGCAGGAGAATTTCAAGTCCCACCCTGCCCCAACTGCCCCGCCATCGTGGGGCAGGCGAGGCCTTCGGCAGTTGATAATTCTTGAGCTACAATAGAAAGTCCCGCGACTCGCGCACCCGTTAAATCCCTTTTTAATAAAGCCCAACCAGAATGGCGTGTAGAACGGCTTGTCCGGCCGTGGTGTGAGCTTCAGAAATTTGCCCGCCCCACAGACCGGCTATTTGAACAAAGAGACCTAAGACCATGCAGTATGCATTTGCCCGGCAGAATGCCACACAGCCGCAGGGCGGCACCGCCCCGACTGCTCTTTCTGAACCCCCGCACTTGACTGTTGCCGCCGCCACACTGCGGGATCTGGATCATGCCAGCGCAAACCCACCGGCAGAGCTCATGGATCGGCTAGAGGATTTCTTTGCGTCAGCGCATTTTAAGGACTGTGCAGCCGTGACCGCCAAAGCGCTGTCTCACTTCGACCAAAGTCCGTTCCTCTGGGACCTTCTGGGGCAGAGCCATCTGAAACTGGCGAATTGGGATGCGGCCCAGACGTGCCTAAACAAGGCGCACCAATTGGCGCCTGCCACCCCTGCCCCGCTTGCCGGATTGGCAGAGGTCTGCCTCGCCCGCCAGCTTCAGCAAGAGGCTGAAATCTTCTTTCATAAAGCGCTTGCCACCGATGAGAAAAATCTGCGTGCCCTGACCGGACTGGCCCGTTTGCTGCTGGACACAGGACGCGGGCAAGACGCCCGCATTTGGGCGCAAAAAGCGCATGCGGTTGCTCCAGAAGACGTCATCGTGAATTTCGATCTTGGCAATGTGTTGCGAATCTGTGGGGACCGCGAGGCCGCGGTTCTTGCTTATGCCCGCGCGGTGCAGCTGGCCCCGGACCAACCTGCGCCTCGGTACAACCTCGCCCAGATGCTGGCAACCTCGGGTCGCGAAGCAGAAGCACTGCCGCATTTTGAAGCCCTTCTGGCTCAGAATCCAGATGATGACAGAACGCGCGCGCACAAGCTGCATGGGCAAGCCCAGATGAATGATTGGCGCTGCTTTGACGAATACGAGCAGCATCGCCGCACCCTCGGCCTTCGCGGCCAAGCCGTGCCCCCTTTCCTACTGATGGGAATGGAAGACAACCCCGACCTCATGCGGGTGCGTAGCCGGGCCTATGCAGCCGAACAGATCAGAGTCACCGCGCCGCCCCAGCGTCCCGCAAAATCGGGTGGCCCGCGTCCACAAAGACTTCGGATTGGGTATTTCTCAGCTGACTTCCACAACCATGCCACCATGCATTTGATGGGGGGTTTATTTGAACAGCACGACCAAAGCCGGTTTGACATTCACGCCTTCAGCTACGGCCCAGATCGCGCCGACGTGCAGCGACAGCGGCTGGAACGCAATGTGACCCAGTTTCACGACTGCCGTAAAATGGGCGATCAAACTTTTATTGACCACGTCCATGCGCAGGATCTTGACATCGCAGTCGACCTCAAAGGCTTTACAGGTCGGACCCGCAGTCGCATTTTTGGCACTCGGCTTGCGCCGCTGCAGGTCTCTTATTTGGGCTATCCCGGAACGCTTGGAAGTCCGGAGTTTGATTATGTTGTGACCGATCCTGTGGTCAGCCCTGTGGGCAGTGAACACCATTTCGATGAATGCCTCCTGCGCCTGCCGCATTGCTATCAGCCCAATGACGACCGCCGCCGCATTGCAACACGCCAGTTCACGCGACAAAACTGCGGGCTTCCGCAAGACGGCTTTGTCTTTGCCTGTTTCAACAACACCTACAAAATTACGCCCAAAGAGTTCGATATTTGGATGCCGCTACTGTCGGACGTCGACGGGAGCGTTTTGTGGTTGCTCGGAGCCGGGCCCACCCCCGAAGCGAATTTACGCCACGAGGCCGCCAAACGTGGCGTCGACCCAAATCGGCTGATTTTTGCAGACCGCATCACGCCAGACGAACACCTGGCGCGTCAGAGGGTGGCAGATATCTTCTTGGATACATTTAACTACAATGCCCATACAACTGGCAGTGATGCGCTCTGGGCGGGCCTGCCTTTGGTCACATTACCAGGGCGCCAGTTCTCAGCCCGTGTTGGCGCCAGCCTTCTGACAGCCTTTGGCCTGCCGGAACTGATCGCAGAAACACCAGAAGACTATCGCGAGATTGCGTTGAAGCTTGCTCAAGATGAAACCGCGCTTCTTAGCTTGCGCAGCCGTCTTGCCTTCCTTCGCGACAAAGCACCACTGTTTGACACACAGCGTTACACCCGTGATCTGGAACGCGGATTTGATATGATACATGACCGATACCGTTCAGGCCGTGGGGCGGCCCACACCGCCGTGCCCGCCACATCAACGCCATCCCCAAGCGTCACGCTGGAGACCAAACTCGCAAGTTCATAAAGATACCATCATAAACCCCAACCGTGCCGGATCCACTGGCGCGGTAAAGCTATTGCGAGCTTTCGAACATCAACAAACGGACATGGATTGATTAATGGCAGGGGCACCAGGGCTCGAACCCGGGACCTACGGTTTTGGAGGCCGCGTCAAGGACTTGAAACCAAAAGGGGCTTTGTCAAACCAAGCTGAAATCCACCCTATTGGCATCAATGAGTTAGGACGTTTTTTCCAACTGCCATGACGCCTCGGAACGCAACGTCACTACATCGAACAAAAGCTGTGGCGACAAACGCACCCCCGTTGCCAAAGCGCTGCTTGCGCGGCTGTCAGGAAGCGATGGGGAAGACTGACATAGGGGTTTGTCTGGTTTGACCGATGTACCTTCAAGCTCAGTTGCGACAGATCTCTAGAGCGCAATAGTGAACAAGGCTTAGCGCCCCGCAGACCTCACAAATCGGAGGGGCGTTAAGCCTTGTGGATGTGAGGCAGAAGAGCGGACTTTGCTGACTTTCGCTGCATCTGTTCCAATGCCTGCTTTTAGGGGAATCTGCCGCAAGCTGTTTCATTTGAGGCTCTTTACAAACTTGGAAACCGCCCATAAATGTAACCCTGAGGTTACAATATGGAGTGCCTAACATGTTGGATACTGAAAGCGGGTGGAGGCGTGCCCGCATTATTGGGCGCATCTGGATGGCAGTTGCTATTTTTGTATTGGCAACGCAGGGCTGGCTAACGGGAGCAATCCCGGTTCCAGAGTTTTTTCTTAACTCCTTCGCCTTCGGTACTTTGGGTTTTGGGCTGCTCAGCGAATTCTGGCTTTATCGCAAACCAAAAGAGCGCCCCTCAGACGAAGTCATTAACCGGATTGATCGCCAGAACATTCCGGTCATGCTTATCAGCACGATTTCAACTTGGACAATGCTCGGGGCCTTTGTGATCGCCTCACAGATTGCAATGCCCGACTGGCTATTTTGGACGGTTACCTTCATCGGTGCCTTGAGCTTACTCGTAGCGCTTTGCTTGCTACCGAGATTAATAAACCATATGCGGTTAGCTCGTGTTGCGCCGGAACTCTACGATGAACGGCGCCAACACAATCTTGCAAAGGCCTATCGGCAAGCCTTTACACTGATGTTTCAAGTATCCTTTCTAGGAGGCCTTGCGCTTATGTGGGACGTCATAGTGCTACCGGCCGGAGTTGCAGTGATCGGCGTTGGATTGGTCGGCATTATGTCTTTGTCCCTTCTGTGGTGTTGGTACGACTGGAAGGATAGCCAGAAAACACCTGAGGTTGGACAAACTTGGCAGAACTGAGCGCCAACGGACTGCGCCAAGCACGACGTGCGGCAGGGCTTACTCAGGCCGAACTGGGTACTAGGGTTGGTGTGAGCCGTAAAACGATTAACACGATTGAAAACGAAGTCTTCGTTCCATCAACAGCGCTTGCACTGCGGCTTTCGGAAGTTCTGAACTTACCTGTAGAGAACCTGTTTACTTTGTCAAAGTCAATTCACGAAGCAAAGCCTTAAGTGTTAGACTAAGCGTTTTGTGCCGTCGTCGGTAAAAAAGACGTTCGCTACGACGCAGCACGCCTTCGAGTTGGGCTCTTTCACCATCGCTGCACGAAGCACAAATGTGTCCTTTAGTACAGTTTGCCGCACAGGTGCGTCCTCCTGACTAAGGTCAGCTTCGTGGCAGCTAATCGCCATCAAACATAGGAATGGAACTAATGCACATTGAAAGAGTTACGAAGAATGTCCCAACCCTCTTGAAAGCATATGAGGCAGGCCACCGGCAGACATCATTGGGCGAAATTGTGGA
>SPLB01000159.1 GCA_004566265.1 Paracoccaceae bacterium
CAGGCAAAGCGGTCAGAGAATGGGTTGCCGCACGCAACCAGTTCGCTATCCTATACCCAGAACGGTTCAACAAATGACCCGCCAAACGCGCATGGGCTACGCGAGCGAGAACGGGACAGAGTTGAACTCTATCCTTCCAAAAATGAGCCCCCTCAACCCACAATACCTGACCCAAAAAAGAGATGTATACCAACGCATCTCCGCGTTCGTTGAAAAGTTCAAGGGCGTTGGCGGGACGTTATGATCGATGTCGTCCCGAACCTCGGCATACCAGCCAAATCTTTCGATCCGTGTCGCACCAGCATGCCGATCACACACCACGAAGGTACAGTTCCGGAGGCCTGAAAAACATATATTTTTCAAAATCTTGGAGAGCTGTACCGCTCTAACGCAGTCAACAGGTCCAGAGCATAATGGCCCAGAGAGACAGCCTGCGGGGCGTTTGGCGCCGAGGCCGGTTAACAGCAACCCTCGCATAACCCTCCAAAACAACGGAAAAATCCGGCCGCAGCCGGATCGGGAGAACGCTTTCTCGGGGTTAAATGGCGGAGAGACAGGGATTCGAACCCTGGAGACGGTTTCCCGCCTACACACTTTCCAGGCGTGCGCCTTCGACCACTCGGCCACCTCTCCGTGAGGCGCATATCTGATGTATTTACAGAGGGAATGCAAGAGAGAATTGCGCAAAAAATCCATTTTTTCTAGCCACTACTCAAAATAGCCTAACCCCCTGAGAAATTTGATCTAAATACGCAGCGTTGACCACCTGGTGACAGGCGTCGCGCGGCGAAACCTCAGCACTCTGCCGAAGCCGTACTATGGTTTGGTCTCCTTGTCGTTTTGTTCCACGTCGGAAGGGTCGCTTGGTCGGCGCAGAACTTCCGCATTCCGGATCCAAATGTCACGCTGCGCAAAGGGAATTTCGATTTTCTCTTCAGCAAACCGCTTTACGATCGCAAAATTCAAATCAGATTTCACCGACAACACCCAGTTCACATCGCGCAGAATTGCTCGGATCTCGAAATCCAAACTGTCTGCCCCAAAGCCCTGAAACACCACGCTGGGCGGCGGCTGCATCAGGATCATCGGATGTGATTTTGCGATCTCGCCCAAGATCGCCTCGACCCGGCGCGGATCGGTGCCATAGGCCACGCCGACCGGCACGACCACACGCCCCACGGTGTTGCCACGAGTGTAGTTCGTTACAGTGCCGCTGATCAAATCAGAGTTGGGCACAATCACATCAGTTCGGTCAAAGGTCTCGATCCGGGTTGAACGCACCGAAATGTCGCGCACATAGCCCATTTGGCCGCCAACCTCTATCCAATCGCCTTTCGAGATGGGGCGTTCGATCAAGAGGATAATGCCCGAAACAAAGTTCGACACAATCGTCTGCAGGCCAAACCCGATGCCGACCGACAAGGCACCGGCTACGATGGCCAGCGACGACAAATCGAGCCCAGCCATAGAGATGGCAACCAAGGCGGACACAAAGATCCCGATGTACCCGATCCCCGCCACAATGGCGTTCTGGCCACCTGGATCAATCTTTGTCTTCGGCAGGAGTGTTGTGCGCAGGCTGCTCTGTACCAGGCGGGTGATCATATAACCGACGGCAAAGATCACCGCAAAGACCAGGAACACAGCCGGGGAGATCTGCGTCTCACCTAGGGTGAAGCCTTCAAGGAACCGGGACCACAGCTCGGTCAGATCCGCCACCCTTGCCCCCCAGATCAGCGCCAGTGCTGGCAGGGACAGGAGAACCAGCACAATGCCCGCAAGACCCGCAAAAAGCGTGTCATGCGCCGCCTGCCCGGTGCGGGTGAGCCAGGCGTAAATCTCAGTCAAGAAACACTGCATAACCATCAGGAATAGCATCAAGCCAACGGTTAGAACCGTAGGATAGATCACGGCCATCGCGGCATTTAAATACCCCAAAGCCCCAAGCACAGGCGCCAGCAGCGCAAGCCCCATCACAACACGCCGCATTAGGGTCAGAGTGTTATTTCCGGCAGGCACCCATCCACCGTGCTCCACGGCAGTTGCGCCCTGTTGCGCAGTTGTGCCCGCCCGCATCCGCGCCCGGCGTAGGAAGTGCCACAGCACCAGCCCTGACAAGAAGTTAAGTGGCCAAGCCAAGACCGCAAAGCTCTCTTCGGCGAAGCTTTCAATACCTGCAATCCGACTAAGTAGCATATGCAGAACAAATAAAGTCGCCAGCGTCGCGAGCGCGACCCGCCCACCACGGACTGTACCGGCCGGAACGAGCTCGTTTTGGATGCGAAACACGCCCAGCCTCTCGCCCAACCAGTGGGACGCAAACAGCAGGAAAGACCACATCGGAATGTCATCCAACAGCAACGTTCCCCGCAGACCCGTCACATCAGACAGGTGCACAGCACGGACCAGAAGAACCGTCCCTGCATAAGGCAAAAGCACCTGCAAAAGCGAGATGACAAAACGCCAAACCCCTCCGCTGTGTCCGCTGAGCCTGCGCAGTTGCGCCCCGGCCCAATGGGCCCAAGCCCGCCCCCGCAGCAACAGCAGCAACGCCAGACCTGTCAGAAAAAGAACGGCAGGCGCACGGCTTAACATGGTGCGCTGCACCGTCCGCGATTGAAGACGGGCGGTGCTTTCCTTGCCAATTGCGAGGAAGGCATCGCGTAACTCCGCCAGCGCCTTTGGCCAAAGCTCTGGATTCAGCGGGCTTGGCCCACGCTCAAGCAATGTCCGTGTCGCCCGAGTCCGCACCAGACGGTCAATTTCCGTGACCAATCCCTGCGTTCGGCTGTAGGCCAGTTCCGCCACGATACGCGGCACCATGAGCTGATCAAGGCGTACTTGAAGCTCGTTCCGCACTGCCGTGATCGCCGCTGGTTCCTCCCCTTCACGGGGGTCTCCAAGAGCCTTCACCTGCTCTGAAAGAGAAGCAATTCGCACCGCATTTTCGTTCCGGGCCTGCTGAATTCTCAGGCGGTAGTGCACCAGGTCCTGACGCAGGGCCTCAAAGGCTGCATTTGAGGCTCGCGCGGCATCAATCAGCGTTTCAGCGCGCCGTGCGGTGCCCTGCCATTCCTTGAAAAACGCAAGCTGCGGGGTGGCGGCCAGATCGGCGATAAGGGCATCCACATCAACCGGTATAGTGTCCCTGCCCTGCGGATCAGTATCCGCGTCTGGTGCTGTCATCCTCGGCGCTGAACCAGTCCCGGATGCGTCTGTGCTCTGCGCAGTGGCGGTTGGGCTGAAAACACAAAGGGCCAGCCCAAGCAGGCCGGCCCTCAAGCTGTGTCCCAGCACAGATAGAACATCCGTTTTGGGTGTTTGCATGTGGCTCATACGTCCTCGAAAACGCCGGGGATAGAGGTCGGTGTGTGGGTCATCCAATCCGGAACCGGTAAGCCTTTTTCGCGCAGGAATTCTGGGTTGAAGAGTTTGGATTGATAGCGCGTGCCATAATCACAAAGAATTGTCACGATGGTATGGCCCGGACCCATTTCTTTAGCCAGACGCACAGAACCAGCGATATTGATTGCCGAAGACCCGCCCAGCACCAGCCCTTCGTCATGCAGCAGATCAAACACATAAGGCAGCGCCTCAGCATCCGAGATCTGATAGCTGTGATCCGGGGTGAACCCTTCGAGGTTCTTGGTGATCCGGCCTTGCCCGATCCCCTCGGAGATCGAGGAGCCTTCAGATTTCAGCTCACCCGCGGTGTAGAAAGAATACAGGGCAGCCCCCATAGGGTCTGCCAGACCGATTTTCACACCTTTCGGCTGCAACACGTCGGCCACGCCTGCAAGCGTTCCGCCAGAGCCAACTGCACAGATAAAGCCATCCACCTTACCTGCCGTCTGCTCCCAGATCTCAGGCGCTGTTGTTTCTACGTGCGCCTGACGGTTGGCCACATTGTCGAACTGGTTGGCCCATATAGCACCATTGGGTTCGGTCTTGGCCAGCTGCTCGGCCAAACGCTGAGAATAGCGCACATAGTTGTTGGGATTGCGGTACGGGGCTGCGGGCACCTGAACCAATTGCGCGCCTGCCAGGCGCAGCATGTCCTTCTTTTCCTCGGACTGGGTCTCGGGAATGACGATGACGGTTTTGAACCCCATCGAGGCCCCAACCAGCGCAAGACCAATACCGGTGTTTCCTGCGGTCCCTTCGACAATCGTGCCGCCGGGCTTCAGCTCACCTCGGGCGATGGCGTCTTTAATAATATAAAGCGCCGCACGATCCTTCACGGACTGGCCCGGGTTCATGAACTCGGCCTTGCCGAGGATTTCACAACCGGTTTGATCACTGACTTTGTTCAGCCGGATCAACGGCGTATGGCCTATGGCATCGGCCAGATCGCGTGCAATGCGCATGGTATCCCTTTCGATCGTTGTTCCTGACTTAGCGGTCCCTGCGCGCAATCTCAAGCCGCGACACATGGAAACCACCCAAGATCCTAAGTACTGGCACGAAGACGGTCCCGATGACGCGCCAACCAGAGCGCTGTTGTCACAAGCGGCATGTCCACAAAGGTATTTCCGTCTACGTTATCCATGAAATCTTGGAACGACATGACTTTACTGCGAATGTCTTCGCCCTCGCCCGGAACGCCACCCCCGCCTTCGACATTAGAAATATCTGAAATCCCGACAAAACAATGAACAAGTTCTCCTAAAGCCCCGCTTGAGGAGTAAAGCCCACCGACATAGTCCATATGCCCCACCGTCAATCCGGCTTCTTCATTGGCCTCGCGTCGAGCCGCCTGTTCCGGGGTTTCGCCGGGGTCTATTAGCCCTGCCGGTGGTTCCCATATCCACGGGTTCTTCGCGCCCATAAAGAACGGGGCAGAACGGAATTGTTCGATCAGAAGCACCGCATCCATGGCCGGATCATAGGGCAAAACTACCGCCGCCTGCCCAACAATGGACACGCCGCGGTTCACAACCGGGCTCATCGCCCCGTCAAATCGACGATACTTTAGATCCATTTCCTCCATGGCGAAAAAGTTCATGTATTCCCGCCTATGGGCATGTACAAGGACGTCCTGCGACAGATCGCGATCGGAATGATCCGGTTGTTTTTGCAATTCGACCCAGGACGTTGCCCGAATGCGCATGGAATACAGCGACTTGGTGATCTGCTGCGGCCTCTTGCGCCCATAGAACGCCATTATCTCTTCCGCCATCCGGGCGCTCACGTCCATCGGCACGGCCTCTGATTTAGGATCATCGTCACAAACGTCGGCAACAAAGCTGATCGCGTCGATATGGCCACCTTCAGCGGTGAGGGCTCGCACAACTGTGCCTTCGGCACCAAAACAACCCGCATAATACCTCAGGCGATCGAGATCGGTTTCAGAGACCTCCAGCAGCCGCCCCTCGACCTGCCCCACGCCTTCCACCAACACCGGATGCACAGCCGGATTTTGAACACGTTCGACTAGACCCTCAACCGAACCTTGGTGGATTTGAGCTTGTTCACAGCGACCCAGCACCTTGGCCAGAACCGCTTCTTGGCGCAATGCGCCGCTCAAGAAAACCAATGCCACACCAATGGCCTTTCATAGTTTGAATAAACAATCCCAACGGTAAAATCTCAGACCCTAGCGCCAGCGGCGCGCGGCAAATTCAGTCAATAAGCCACAAAGCACCCCCCCCAGCAATACTGTCATCAACACATGTGGTACTGCGATGACTAGGAAATAGTCCAGCGCAAAGAGGAGGATGGACGCCAAGGCCTCAAATGGGTCACCAAAAAGACGCCGATACGCGTGATCGGTCATTTTAGCAGCGCCCTGCACCAATACTCCCAACAGTAGCAGCGCCGATGCACCGGACACACCGTTGTTCACGCGCCCCCAAAAATCACACCCGGTACGTGTGCCAACCAACCACCAGCCCAGAATAATCCCAAGCCCGGCGTTAACCCCTGTCACTTTGATGAAATCCGTCCCGTCCGGCAACAAGGGCTGCAACTGGGGTGTAATCAAACACGCCAAGGCTGCCAAGGACAGGGCGGCAACAAGGCGGGCTGCAGTGGGCATAGGCACATGGTCCTTTTATCAGGTCACCAGTATGAGGGGCCCGAGGCCGGGAGTTTCCCGACTATTTGCACCAAAGGTGGCCACAAATAGGCAATAATGGCCGCAAAATGCGGCTTAGCCCACCGACTGCGACTTTAACGCCGCATGCGCCTCAAGCGCGCGCGCGCGCCCGGCTTTCAGGTCCACCACCGGCAG
>SPLB01000160.1 GCA_004566265.1 Paracoccaceae bacterium
GCATCCAAGACCGCATAGGTGCCAACAACCTGCGCGATCACGCCGCCGCGGTGGATGTCACCGACAAGCACCACCGGCACATCCGCCGCCTGGGCAAAGCCCATATTGGCAATGTCATTCTTCCGAAGATTCGTCTCTGCTGGCGAACCCGCGCCTTCGATCAGCACCAGATCTACATTGCGCGCCAGACGATAATAACTGTCCAGCGCAGCTTCAAGAAGGCCCGTCTTGTCGCGCATAAAGCTGCCGGCCCCTTGGGTCCCACGGCGTTTGCCCTGCACAATCACCTGGGCGCCTGTATCGGTTTCAGGTTTCAGCAAAACCGGGTTCATATCGGTGTGAGGCAGGCGCATGGCGGCCCGAGCTTGCAGCGCCTGTGCGCGGCCAATTTCTCCGCCCTCAGGAGTAACAGCGGCATTGTTGGACATATTCTGTGGCTTGAAGGGTGCCACGGTTAGGCCGCGACGGACAAAAGCTCTTGCAAGCCCCGCAACCAAAAGCGACTTCCCAACATTGCTGCCTGTGCCTTGAATCATAATCGACTGCGCCACGATTGCCTCCCATCATTTGAAGCGGTAACGATTCAGGCGACCATAGACGCAAACGAGTTGCAGATGAACACGCAAGGCCATTGTCTGAGCGGTGGCGCACTGTTTGGGCGCTGGCTCTTTTTGCAGCCTAATGGCTTTGCTGTCATCACGCGTAGAGGGTGGCGCGGTTGACACTAATCTGTTGCCCGATGGCGTTTGTTGTCCGTTGGCACCAAGGGTGATGGCGGGGCGCTGTGCTGACCTGATCGCGGCGGAAATCTGGGCAGCTTGCAGGTGGTCATCTATTTTCAACGCCTCCCCAAAAGAAAAGCGCGCCTCCCTGGGGCGCGCTTTTCTTTCGTCAGCTTGTGCAAGCTGAAATCTGTGATCAGGCCGCTTCGGCCTGCGCAGCATGTCTGCGTTCGCTTTCTTCGCGAGAAAGCGCAACGGAGGTACGAATACCTTTGCCCACGAATTCCATCAGACCGGTGACAACGCGTTCACTGGGGTCAATACCCGCGCAGGTCAACACTTCGCGTCCATCACGCGACCGTGCCCAGCGGGCGATCTGTTCGGGGCCGTTACCGTACTTTTTGTCATCGGCAATGGCGTCATCCAGAGCGGCCAGAACAACTGCTGCAAAAAGCTTGCGCGCACGGTTGCCCTGTTCGTTGTTAAAAGCGGAGCCGTCAACGAAATTCTGCATCTCGTTTCCTTTGTTGTTCTTGCTATTGCATTTTCGGCGTGAGTGGTCTTATGACGTATTTGTAACGATTCGGGTAGCCCTTTGCTGCATATCAATCATGCATTTTACGCATGCCTATCTAGTGGGAGTATGTGCCTATTACCACGACATATCGTTAACTTGCCAGCCGTCGCACTGCTCGATATAGGGGTTCCAACCTTTACTTCAATCACGCGAAAGGCATGCGCATGCCCAAGATCAACGGCAACGAAATCCGTCCCGGCAATATCCTGGAACATAACGGTGGTCTGTGGGCCGCAGTTAAAGTTGACCATGTCAAGCCCGGGAAAGGCGGCGCATTTGCTCAGGTCGAAATGAAGAACCTGCGCAATGGGTCCAAACTAAATGAACGCTTCCGCTCTGCAGACAAAGTGGAGCGCGTGCGGCTGGAGCAGAAAGATCAGCAGTTCCTTTATGAATCTGACGGCATGCTGGTGTTTATGGACGCCGAAACCTTTGAACAGATCGAAGTCTCTGCAGATCTGTTAGGCGAGCGTCGCCCATTTCTGCAAGATGGCATGACCGCTGTTGTGGAATATTACGACTCCGAGGCGCTGAATGTGTCACTTCCGCAGAAAGTAACCTGCCAGATCGTGGAAACGGAGCCAGTTGTAAAAGGTCAGACTGCGGCGAATTCTTTCAAGCCCGCGATTCTCGACAATGGCGTGAAAGTTATGGTCCCCCCGTTCGTTGGGCAGGACGAAATGATCGTCGTCAATACAGAGACCATGGAATACACTGAGCGCGCGTAGGCTGCTTCGACATCGCAACGCTTGCCCCTGCAGCTTCGGCCTGCGGGGGCTATGTGTCGGCGGCTGTCCAGGTGACGGTGGCTTCGCCCGCGGTCATACAACCTGTTGCTCTGTCAAATCGCAGGTAGGCAATGGCATTGTCCCCTGCCTGGGTAAACAGTGTTCCTACTGTTTTTCCGTTCGCCGTGATATCCGTACCGACGGGGGCGGTCCCAGAGAGTCCAACTTGCACGAGGCCTTTTTTCAGCTCTGTCTTGTGTTTCATTCTGGCGGTAACCTCTTGGCCGACATAGCAGCCTTTTCGGAAATCGACTCCGTTCAGGCGCTCAAAGCCCGCTTCCAGCAGGTAACTGTCAGCGGTGAGCTCAATGCCGGTTTCAGGAATGACATGCGCCACGCGGATGGCGTCAAAATCGCTGCCGTCGTCTTCGCAGGCCGTGCCATAAAGGCGCCAGCCCAATTCCGGATGGCGGGGATCGGAAAACGCGCCGTCCGGGACCGGGCCTGTCCCCCGCTGGA
>SPLB01000024.1 GCA_004566265.1 Paracoccaceae bacterium
ACCTTGTTCAGATGTTCTTTGGCTGGGAAGGTGTCGGCGTCGCATCTTACCTGCTGATCGGTTTTTACTACCGCAAGCCTTCGGCCGGTGCTGCGGCGATGAAAGCGTTCATCGTCAACCGTGTGGGTGACTTTGGCTTTGCGCTGGGGATCTTCGGTCTGTTCTTCCTGACCGACAGCATCGACTTCAATGAGATCTTCGCGGCTGCCCCGCAGCTGGCAGAGACAGAGATCTCATTCCTGTGGCGCGAGTGGAATGCGGCCAATGTGCTGGCCTTCCTGCTGTTTGTCGGCGCGATGGGTAAATCAGCGCAGCTGATCCTGCACACCTGGCTGCCTGATGCAATGGAAGGCCCGACCCCGGTGTCGGCGCTGATCCACGCGGCAACCATGGTGACCGCAGGTGTGTTCCTTGTCTGCCGCATGTCGCCGCTGATGGAGTTCGCTCCGGAAGCCACCGCCTTTATCACCGTTCTTGGGGCCACCACTGCGTTCTTCGCCGCAACCGTGGGGCTGGTTCAGACGGACATCAAACGTGTCATTGCGTATTCCACCTGTTCGCAGCTGGGTTACATGTTCGTGGCCGCTGGCGTCGGCATGTACTCTGCCGCGATGTTCCACCTGTTCACACACGCCTTCTTCAAAGCGATGCTGTTCCTTGGTGCGGGCTCCGTGATTCACGCGATGCACCACGAGCAGGACATGATGAATTACGGGGGCTTGCGCAAAAAAATCCCCTATACTTTCTGGGCCATGATGATCGGCACACTGGCCATCACCGGTGTGGGCATTCCGCTCACCACCTTTGGGTTTGCCGGCTTCCTGTCCAAAGATGCGATCATCGAAAGCGCCTATGCAGGGGGCTCCATGTATGGCTTCTGGATGCTGGTGATCGCCGCCTGTATGACCTCGTTCTACTCTTGGCGTCTGATCTTCCTGACCTTTTACGGCAAACCGCGCGGCGACAAGCATACGCATGAGCATGCGCATGAAAGCCCGATGGTCATGCTGATCCCGCTGGGTGTTCTGTCGCTGGGCGCGGTGTTCTCGGGCATGTTGTGGTACAACTCCTTCTTCGGGCATGAAGATAAGGTGGGCAAATTCTATGGCGTGCCGTACGCCGAGGCTGCGCATGATGTTCACGCCAAGGCTGATAGCCGTGATGATCACGAAAGTGATGCAGGTCACGGCGACGGTCACGCCAAAGATCTAGGGAGCGACCACCACTACGTCTTTGCGGGCGAACCGGGGCAGGGCGCACTTTATATGGCGCCGGACAACCACGTTCTGACCGACGCGCACAACGCGCCGAAGTGGGTCAAGGTTGCGCCGTTCATTGCGATGCTGCTGGGCTTTGGTCTGTCTTTATTGTTCTACATCGTGAACCCGGAGCTGCCCAAGCGTCTCGCCGACCAGCAGCGTCCGCTGTACCTGTTCCTAAAGAACAAATGGTACTTTGACGAGCTGTACGATGTGCTCTTCGTGAAGCCCGCGCTGGCCATAGGTCGCTTCTTCTGGAAATCCGGAGATGGCAAGACCATTGACGGCTTCCTCAATGGTGTCGCGATGGGCATTGTGCCTTTCCTCACCCGTCTCGCTGGCCGGGCGCAGTCCGGTTACATCTTCACTTACGCCTTCTGGATGGTGCTGGGCATTGCTGCCCTTGTCACCTGGATGTCGATCGGCGGAGGAACGCACTGATGGATAATATTCTCTCCATCGTAACTTTTATCCCTGCGCTCGCAGCGGCCATTATGGCCTTGTTCTTGCGCGGTGAGGACGCAGGGGCACAGCATAATGCGAAATGGATCGCGTTGCTGGCCACCACGATCACCTTCCTGGTGAGCCTCGTTATCTATTTCGAATTTGACCCCGCAAACACCGGCTTCCAGTTTTTGGAGGAACGCGATTGGGTTTTTGGCCTGAAATATAAGCTGGGCGTCGACGGCATCTCTGTCCTCTTCGTTATGCTGACAACTTTCGTTATGCCGCTGACCATTCTGGCCAGCTGGGGTGTAAGCACGCGCGTAAAGGAATACATGATTTCCTTCCTGCTTTTGGAGACGCTGATGCTCGGCGTGTTCATGGCGCTGGATCTGGTGCTGTTCTATGTGTTCTTCGAAGCTGGCCTCATCCCAATGTTCCTGATCATCGGCATCTGGGGCGGCGCGAACCGCATCTATGCTTCGTTCAAGTTCTTCCTCTATACGTTCCTTGGTTCTGTGCTGATGCTGGTGGCGATGGTTGCGATGTTCCTCGATGCGGGCAGCACTGACATCCCAACGTTGATGGCACACCAGTTCTCTTACGAGGGCTTTTCGGTCCTTGGCATTCACGTGCTGGGCGGCATGCAGACACTGCTGTTCCTTGCGTTCTTTGCCTCTTTCGCGGTGAAAATGCCGATGTGGCCGGTTCACACCTGGTTGCCGGATGCGCACGTTCAGGCGCCAACCGCGGGCTCTGTGGTTCTGGCTGCGATCCTGCTGAAAATGGGCGGCTACGGCTTCCTGCGTTTCAGCCTGCCGATGTTCCCGGTTGGATCCGAAGTCCTGTCTGACCTGATCCTCTGGATGTCGGCAATCGCGATTGTCTACACCTCGCTGGTGGCAATGGTTCAGGATGATATGAAGAAGCTGATTGCCTATTCGTCTGTCGCACACATGGGCTTTGTGACCATGGGCATCTTTGCGGGCAACCAGCAGGGCGTTGATGGCGCGATCTTCCAGATGCTGAGCCACGGCTTCATCTCTGCCGCACTGTTCCTTTGCGTGGGTGTAATTTACGACCGTATGCACACCCGTGATATCGGCGCTTATGGCGGTCTCGTCATCCGGATGCCTGCGTACGCGCTGGTCTTCATGTTCTTTACCATGGGCAATGTGGGCCTGCCGGGCACCTCTGGCTTCATTGGGGAATTCCTGACCCTAATGGGTGTGTTCCAGGTGAACACTTGGGTGGCCTTTGTTGCGACCTCCGGTGTGATTTTCTCGGCCGGTTATGCCCTCTGGCTCTACCGCCGGGTGGTGTTCGGTGATCTGATCAAGGAAAGCCTGAAGACCATCAAGGACATGAACGCACGCGAGAAATGGATCTTTGCGCCGCTGGTGGCCATGACTCTTTTGCTTGGTGTCTACCCGGCACTTGTCACCGATGTGATCAGCCCGTCCACAACGGCGTTGGTCGACACCCTGAACACTGC
>SPLB01000161.1 GCA_004566265.1 Paracoccaceae bacterium
GCGCCTTGTTCCGGGTCACCGCCCAGTTTTGCCTGACAATCCAGAACCGGAGCCGACCGGGTGGCAGAGCGGGTGAAAACACCGGCAACGGAGGTTCCGGGGTCCATCATCGCCAGCATAACGTCGGTCCGGTTTTGGTATTTTATGCCAGCAGCTGCGGTCGCAAACCGCACGCCGCCGATCTGCGGCAGATCGGGAAACTGTTCGGGCGCAAGCGGGGAAACGGGTAGATTAGCCATAGTCAGGGTCCCTTAATCGATGCGAACCAGGCTGCCGTCGCGCAGGACGGCAGGGTCGAAGTCTTCGATCTCGGGACGCCGAATGTCTGCCTCCGCCGTCAGCTGGTTCACGCGGTCCTCCACAGCCTGAATGGCCAGTTCTTGTGCGATTTGTTCTTTCACCTCATCAAATTCAGGTGCGGAGATTTTGCGCCGGTCATTGAGGCGGATCACATGCCAGCCGAACTGGGTTTCGACGGGTTGCGAAATGTCACCCGGCTGCATGTCGATGACTGCAGCTTCAAATTCTGGGACCATTCGTCCGGTTCCAAACCAGCCCAGTTCGCCACCATTGGGGCCGGAGGGGCCAGTGGAATATTCTTTTGCAAGCGTCGCAAAATCGATGCCGGTTTCCGCCTGGGCCTGGATTTCATTGGCCCGTTCTTCTGTTTCAACCAGAATGTGCGAGGCGTTGAACTCATCACCGTCGCTACCAGCGGAATAGCGTGCCTCATAGGCTTCGCGCACCAGCTTTTCCTCGCGGCCGGTTGTCATTATTCCTTCGATCACGGTTCCGGCCAGCAGCCCGCGGGCTTCATTGTCAAGACGCAGTTTAACTTCGGTGGGAACTTCGCCATGCAGCTGTTGCTTTAGCAACGTCTGCTGGATCATCTGGTCCAGCAGCGCATCAAACAAGACGTTGTCAGGCAGATCCTTGTACTGGTCGGGCAAGCTCATGCGGGCCACGATCATGTGACCGATGGTGATCTCTTCGCCATTGATCTTCGCGACAACCGTGGTGGCAGTTTGTGTGGCGGTTGCGCCAGTTGCGTATGCCAGCCCGAGTGCAAATGCAGCGACTGGCAAGAAAGTGAGACCTTTCAGCATGGAATGCTTCCTATATAGCTGCCGCAGCGGGGCACGGCGTTGACACTGATTTTCCTGCCGCTTACATCCCTAGAGGCCTTTGGCAGGTCCGTCTTTTACACCCTGTTTATGGGTTGCGGGGGAGACGGGCAAGCCTGCCGATGACAAAGGCAGTGAACACGACTTTTGGAGCGCACATGCTTGGTATTGGAACTCTCGCCAAAAAGATCTTCGGGACCCCGAATGACCGCAAGATCAAGGCGACGCGGCCGCTGATTGCAAAAATCAATGCACTAGAGCCGGAGTTCGAAGCGCTCAGCGATCAGGGGCTTAAGGACAAGACCAAAGAGCTGCGCCAGCGTGCGCTTGGCGGTGAAAATCTGGATGATCTGCTGCCCGAAGCCTTTGCCAATGTGCGCGAAGGGGCAAGACGGGCGCTTGGGTTGCGCGCCTTTGACACCCAGTTGATGGGGGGCACTTTCCTGCATCAGGGCAATATTTCCGAGATGAAAACCGGTGAGGGCAAAACCCTTGTTGCCACATTCCCGGCGTATCTGAATGCGCTCACAGGCAAGGGCGTGCATGTTGTGACCGTCAACGAATACCTCGCCAAACGCGACAGCGAATGGATGAGCAAGGTGTTCGAGGCGCTGGGTATGACCACTGGCGTGATCTGGTCCGGCCAGCCTGACGATGAAAAGATGGCGGCCTATAATTGTGACGTTACATATGCCACAAACAATGAATTGGGTTTCGATTACCTACGCGACAATATGAAACCGTCGCTCGATCAGGTGTTCCAGAAACAGCATAACTTTGCGATCGTCGACGAGGTGGACTCGATCCTAATTGATGAAGCGCGCACGCCGCTGATCATTTCAGGCCCCGCGGAAGACCGTTCCGAACTCTATGGCGCCATCGACAAGCTGATCCCGTCTCTGTCAGATGATCACTACGAACTTGACGAGAAAACCCGTGGGGTGACTTTTACTGAAGATGGCAATGAATTCCTAGAACAGCAGCTGAAAGCTGCAGGTTTGCTGGGAGAGGATGCAAGCCTCTATGACCCGGAAAGCACCACGGTGGTGCACCACGTCAACCAAGCGCTGCGGGCGCACAAGCTGTTTCAGCGCGACAAAGACTATATCGTGCGTGATGGCAGTGTTGTTCTGATCGACGAATTCACCGGCCGCATGATGGCGGGTCGCCGCCTGTCCGAAGGTCTGCACCAGGCGCTTGAAGCCAAAGAAGGGGTCACGATCCAGCCGGAAAACACCACGCTGGCCTCTGTGACTTTTCAGAACTATTTCCGCCTATATGACAAATTGTCCGGCATGACCGGCACGGCGATGACCGAGGCCGAGGAATTCGCCGAGATCTACAGCCTTGGCGTGGTGGAGGTGCCGACCAACAAGCCGATCGCGCGTAAGGACGAAGACGATCAGGTCTTCCGCACGGCGGTCGAAAAATACAATGCAATGATTCTAGAGGCCAAAGAGGCACATGCCAAGGGCCAGCCGGTCCTGCTGGGCACCACCTCGATTGAGAAATCCGAATTGCTGAGCGCGCTGCTGCAAAAAGAAGGCATCCCGCACAACGTTCTGAACGCACGTCACCACGAGCAGGAGGCGAAGATTGTTGCCGATGCGGGTCGTCTGGGCGCTGTGACCATTGCCACCAATATGGCAGGCCGCGGCACCGATATTCAGCTCGGGGGCAATGTCGAGATGAAGGTGATGGAAGCATTGGAAGCCAATCCGGATGCTGACCCGGCAGAGCTGCGCACCTCGGAAGAAGCCAAGCACGCCGAGGAAAAGATCAAGGTTCTGGACGCTGGCGGCCTTTGTGTTCTGGCGTCGGAGCGTCACGAAAGCCGACGGATCGACAACCAGCTGCGCGGTCGTTCCGGGCGGCAGGGCGACCCTGGTCTGACTCGTTTCTACCTCAGCCTTGAAGATGACCTGATGCGCATCTTCGGCTCGGAGCGCCTGGACCGGGTTCTCTCGTCGCTGGGTATGCAGGAAGGTGAGGCGATCATTCACCCTTGGGTGAACAAATCTCTGGAACGTGCGCAAGCCAAAGTCGAAGGTCGCAACTTTGACATGCGTAAGAACGTTCTGAAGTTCGACGATGTGATGAACGACCAGCGTAAGGTCATCTTTGGCCAGCGCCGCGAGATCATGGCGGCTGAAGACAGCGCCGAGATTGTTTCTGACATGCGCCACGAAGTCATTGATGACCTGCTGGACACCTATATGCCACCCAGCACCTATGCAGACCAGTGGGATACTGCGGGTCTGAAACAGGCCGTAGCTGAGCAGTTGAACCTTGATGTGCCTGTGGACGAATGGGCCGCAGAAGAAGGTGTCGACGACGAGCAGGTTCGTGACCGACTGGTCGAGACCAGCGACAAGCTGATGGCAGAAAAAGTCGAAGCCTTTGGTGACGAGGGTATGCGCAATATCGAAAAACAGGTACTGCTGCAGACCATTGATGCGAAGTGGCGGGAGCATCTGCTGACGCTTGAACACTTGCGCTCGGTGGTGGGGTTCCGAGGTTATGCGCAGCGGGATCCGCTCAATGAGTACAAAAACGAGAGTTTCCAGCTGTTCGAAGGCATGCTGGATGGGCTTCGCGAAGACGTCACCAAACAGTTGTCGCGTGTGCGCCCGATGTCGGACGAAGAACAGCGGCAGATGATTATGGAAATGGCGGCCCGACATCAAGCGCAGGCTCAGCTGCAGGCTATGGGGGGCACACCATCCGAAACAGCGGCCGTGTCCGAAAAGGCGCTCGAAGGGTTTGACGAAAACGATCCGACGACCTGGGGAAATCCGTCGCGTAACGACAAATGCCCCTGCGGTTCAGGCAAGAAGTTCAAACATTGCCATGGCCGCTTGGCCTAATTTCATAACCCGCGCTTTGCCTGCCACGGCGCGGGATTTTTGACGCGAGGTGGCGTGTTTCGCAAGGCTACTTCCCTCCCGTGGCCATAAAGCGGCCTCTTTTTACGCGGGTTTTTTATAACTACTGCGTAGTAGGGAGGCGTGGCACAGAATGCTGTTTTTCTGGCTGAGACTGCGACGGGTAAGCCGCTGATGGCCAGCGCTTTTGTCTCTGATATTTCGGAGTTTGAACGGGTTGCAATTCATACCGTGGCTCGTGGTGTAGGGCTTCACGCCTTTGAATGTGGTGCGGAGTTCGGGGCCGCGGGCCGTATTTGGTCCCAGGGGACACGTGGCTCGGGGCATTTGCTGCAGCTTGGCGATGCCTCTCTGCCGTCGGCACCGCTCTTGCAGATTTACAGCCACGCTTTTCCAAATTTGCGCACAGAGGGAGAAATCGCCCTGTCTTTGGAGGCCGAAGTGCACCCTGAAACCTGCGATCACTCGGTGGAGGGGCACATTCTCTCTGCGCGAAATGGCGGTCTGCGGGTCCGCGAACTTTCGCTGGAAATGCCCGATTGTAATGCGGTTGGTGATTTTCTGGTGTTGAATAATCCGGTGGAAAGTCTGAAACTCTCCCGAAACTGATACGGGCGCTTCGGGATTTCTCATGCTAAATTTACGTGCAGTTCTTCGTGCTGCACTTCTGTTCCTGTTGACCGGCTTTGCCGCTCTTGCGCAGGATGTCACTTTGTCTTCGCGCGACGGCAGTATTGAAATCACTGGTACCCTTCTGGGCTTTGACGGTGAGTTCTTCCGAGTGGATACACAGTTCGGCGAATTGACCGTCGATGGGTCTGGCGTGCAGTGTGAAGGACCCGGTTGCCCGAGCCTGTCTGGTTTTGTGGCCGAGTTGGTGCTTTCAGGCTCATCTTCCATGGCAGAAGTTCTGGTGCCTGCATTGATCGAAGGTTTTGCGCTGCGCAACGGCTACACAACCCAGCGACGGGATTTTGACGGAAACAGCTTTGAATATGGGCTGCTGGATGGTTCAGATCGACTGGCCGCTCGGTTCGTTTTTTTGGTAAACAACACCGACGAAGGATTTGCGGATCTCCTTGCCAACGAGGCTGATATTGTCATGGCTCTGCGCGAGATCCGCGCCGCCGAACGCACCCGTGCAGCTGAGGTTGGCATGGGAGATCTGACGGCGGCTAACCGGGGCCGCGTGCTGGCGCTGGATGCGATGGTGCCTATTGTGTCGCCACAGAACCCTGTAACACGGATTTCCGTGTCGGAATTGGCGGGCATCCTATCCGGAGAGATTGCAAATTGGCAGCAGCTTGGCGGGCCTGATGCGCCAATTACTGTGGATATGCTCAGCCCAGGCTCGGGGCTGGCGCAGGCGGCAGAGGACAAATTACTTCGACCATTGGGGCAAGAGGTTACCGACAACGCACGTCGTCATGGGCGAGGCTCTAAATTGGTACGTACCGTAGAGACGGACCCTTTTGCCGTCGGTTTGGCGAGCTTTTCAGAAACAGGTACGGCGCGTGTTCTGACCCTCACCGGCCCTTGCGGGTTTTCGCTCAGCGCCAATCGGCGATCGATCAAAACTGAAGACTACCCGCTGACTGCCCCGATGTTTCTATATTTACCTGCGCGTCGATTGCCCAAGGTCGCGCGTGAATTTTTGACCTACGCACGGGGTCCTGCAGCGCAGATTGTCATTCGCCGCGCGGGCTTTGTTGACCAGTCCCCTGAACACATCCCGGTTGCTTTGCAGGGGGAGCGTCTGGCCAATGCGCTTTTGGCGGCGGGAAAAGAAACGTCTTTGGACGAATTGCAGCGTCTTATAAAGGTATTGGACGGTAAAAAACGGATGACGACGTCTTTCCGGTTTGAGGTCGGGTCATCTCGCCTGGATGCGCAGTCGCGTGGGAATGTGGAGCTGCTTGCGCGTGATCTGGAGGCGGGGATCTACGATGCGCGCCGATTGGTTTTTGCTGGTTTCTCAGATGGGGACGGACCCGCAGACGCGAACCGAGCTATCGCACAAAAACGCGCTGAGTCCGTGCGCGACGCGGTGATTCAGGCGGCCGAAACGGCAAATCTTGAGCGCGTGCGGTTGGAAGTTGAGGCTTTTGGTGAAGCTCTGCCAATGGCCTGCGATGACAGCGCCTGGGGGCGGCAGGTCAATCGCCGGGTTGAGGTCTGGCTGGAATAAGAAAAAGCCTAGGCGCAGGTGTGCGTCCGGGCTTTTCTTTAGAGCTTCCGCAGCGGGTTAGCGCAGGCGCACCTCAGTGGCGGCGTCAAAGAAAAAGGCATCTTCGTCGTGAAAGTCCAGGGTCACCTTGGAACCTTCGGCGATTTCTTCATCATCACGGGTTTCCACGATCATCTTGGCACCATCGGCGCAGACAAGGTGGTCATAGGACACGGCACCCAGACGCTCGCGCAGGTCGAGGGTTGCAGCACCTTCGCCAGATTTCACCAGAATGTGCTGAGGACGCAGGCCGACGATGACCTTGGCACCTTCACCCGGTAGGGTGACAGAGGTGGCGATCTCACGACCACCGAAGGCAGGGACGGTGACCTTGCCGCCGGTCACTTCGCCTTCGACGAAGTTCATGCTGGGGGAGCCAATGAAGCCAGCGACGAATTTGTTTTCGGGATTATTATACAGCTCCATTGGCGCCCCGACCTGTTCGACGCGACCGGCACGCAAAACCACGATCTTGTCGGCAAGCGTCATGGCTTCGACCTGATCGTGGGTAACGTAGATCATGGTTGCGCCGATTTCCTTGTGCAGACGCGCAATCTCGACTCGCATGTCGACGCGCAACTCCGCATCAAGGTTGGAAAGCGGTTCGTCAAACAGGAAGACCTCGGGGCCGCGGACAATGGCACGGCCAATGGCCACACGCTGGCGCTGACCACCGGACAGGGCCTTGGGCTTGCGCTTGAGGTAGTCGCCCAGCTTCAAAACGCGCGAGGCCTCAGCCACTTTTTCTTTGATTTCGGCTTTGGGGTGGCCGTTCATTTTCAGCCCAAAACCCATATTGTCCTCAACCGTCATATGGGGATAAAGCGCATAGGACTGAAACACCATGGCCACACCACGTTCAGCCGCTTCGACATTGGTGACGTCACGGGTGCCAATGTGAATTTCCCCTGCGGTGGTTTCCTCAAGGCCTGCAATCATGCGCAGCAGGGTGGACTTCCCGCAGCCCGACGGTCCCACAAAGACGCAGAATTCGCCGTCTTTGATGTCGAGGTCCACGTCAAAGATCGTCTGGATGTCGCCGTATTTCTTAACGGCTTTTTTTAGCGTGACACCGGTCATGTTAGGTCGTCCTTACTATGGCCCGCCACCCTTGGGCAGGCTGGTTACTCGTCAGCTTGGGAACTGCCAATTCTCGGCAGCCTTCGCGATGTCGTTGGCGGTTTGCAGCAAAATTGACCGGAAAGCCGTAAGGTCATTCAGGGACTGGCGCTGCACAGAGGAGGTGATCGAGAGCGCTCCAATCACGCGCCCCGTTGCCGAAAGGATCGGGGCAGAGATGCAAATAATTCCGGGCTCGTGTTCTTCCCGGTCATAGGCCACACCTTCAGCACGGATTTTGTCGAGTTCAATGCGAAAGGCGTCTGCGGTTGCAAGCGTTTGCGGTGTATGCGCAAAAAAAGCCTGACGATGAATGGCGTCTTCGCGGGCATCTTCGCCAAGATGCGCAATCATCGCCTTGCCCACGCCCGTGCAATATCCGGGGCCAATTTTACCGGCCTGGCTGAACATTTCGATCGGCTGGGCGGCATTGCGCTTGTCGACATACAGGACCTGTCCGCGATCCAGCTGTGCGAGGTGGATCGTTTCGCCGACAGCGGAAGCCAGTTGGTCAATAAAAGGCCGCGCCACAGGTGCCAATGAACTTTGGCGCCACGCCGCATGCGCAAGGCGGACCAGCCGCAATCCGGGCGCGTAGGTCTGCTTTTCCGCGTCAAAACTCAGTATCCCTTGATTCGTCAGTGTTTGAACCAGGCGATACAACGTCGTTTTCGGGTGTTCGGAGGCAGCCAGGAGTTCACCAAAGCGAACCGGGCGGCCAAATTCGGCCACTTGATCTAAAATTTCCAATGCTTTTCCGACGGTTCCGTCGGCGCTGCGCTGCGGCATTTTTTCCGCTGTCATGCATGTCCTCCCTGCCTCTGTCGCGTCAAAGACCGAAGAGACTGTTGACATCAATAGCGGTTGCAGGTCATGGTTTCAATAGTTGGAAGCCGGTTCCGATAAATGGAATTAAAAACCGGCATCTCAAATGGGAGGAAACCATGAATTTGCTGAAGGGAACGGCCGCAGGCCTCGCGATGGCTGCGGGCTTTTTTGCCACTGCACAGGCATCTGATCTGAGCGGATCGCTCAAGATCTTCTCGGACATGTCCAACCCTGCACCGCGCGCGGTAATGGAAAAGATGGCGTCTGATTTTGATGCGCTGCACCCCGACCTGACCGTCGAACTGACCATCATCGATCGTGAAGCCTACAAAACCCAGATCCGCAACTTCCTGACTGCGAACGCGCCGGACGTTGCCAACTGGTACGCGGCAAACCGCATGCGCCCCTATGTAAGCGCTGGTCTCTTCGAAGATGTCTCTGACCTGTGGGCAGAACCCGCGATTGCTGACAACCTTGCCTCCACCAAAGGGGCGATGACCATCGATGGCAAACAGTACGGCGTGCCGTATACCTACTATCAGTGGGGCGTGTACTACCGCGAAGACATCTACAAAGAACTGGGTCTCGCAGAGCCTAAAGACTGGGCGGCTTTCAAGGAGAACTGCCAGAAGATCATCGACTCAGGTCGCAAGTGCTTTACCATTGGAACCAAGTTTCTGTGGACCGCTGGCGGCTGGTTTGACTACTTGAACATGCGCACCAACGGCTATGATTTCCATATGGCACTGACCAATGGCGAAGTGGCCTGGACCGATGACCGTGTGAAGGCGACTTTTGCCAACTGGCGCGAATTGATCGACATGGGCGCGTTCATTGACAACCACCAGTCCTACAGCTGGCAGGAAGC